>NZ_JAHREU010000041.1:34440-68867 GCF_020883145.1 Microcoleus sp. CAWBG27 | reverse complement strand
TAGGCTTGACAGTATTCGTCTACAAAACTGACTGTAGGGACTGGTTCGCGGGGTACTACCATACATTTTAACTATTTGACGGCTTCAGGAATATTATACTATGGCTAAAGTGATGAAAGAGCGTTAGGTTGATTCAAAAAATTAAAATTTTTAATTTTCAAGTTTTATTGAATTCTGATTTATGCCTGCGGCTGAATATCTTCTGCGTTCTTTTTTCGGGCGATTTGATGTGCCGATCGCACTTTCGGCTGTGAATTTTTAATTTTAAGTTTTGAAAGCAAAAATTTAAGATTTTTCAACCAACCCCAATACGGTTTACTTAACACTTTTTATGCCCCGGAGATCCCCCTCGCATCCCCCTGGTTGTAGGGGGACTTAAGAGCTTTCTTGTCCCACCCCCTACTCCCCTTGGGAAGGGGGGTTAGGCAGGGCGGTTTTATTGTCGTCAGACAAATTAGGTATGTAGTTGCGATCTTTGCGCTCTTTCTTAATCTTATAACGCTCTTTCGTCACTCTCGTCATATAAAAACCTGGAACTTTTACACCGAGAGACTTTCCCCTTTTGAGCTTGAGGTATGGGTTCCTATCAGTTTGCGATCGCCAGATTGCCCATTGAGTATAAGTTTCATCAGTTGGCTGCAATTTTTATTTTTCTGGAGTGACAAAAGAGCGATAAAGAGCGCTCTTCGCGCAACTACGTACCTTGGCCGATCGCGCGAGCCGACCTTTGAGCGATACTTTTGGTAGTTTTATATCTCCTATCCTGACAATTAATCCACCCTGCTTGGGAAGGGGGGTTAGGGGGGATCTGCCTTATGTAAACCGTATTGCAACCAACCCTTGCGCCTGTTGGTTGGGAGGATTTCTCAAAAAATGCCGCGCAGTTCAGGATCGCTGGCTGCGCGGCAATCTATCTCAAAACACTCGTTTTAGTCTTCGTCCTCGTCAAAGTCGTAACCGATATCATCATCATCATCGGCGATCGCACCTAAGGAATCATCATCAGTATCAGGGACAAAATCGTCCTCATCAACCTCAACTTCCTCAAAATCCTCATCGGATTCAATGTCAGAGGCGCGACCAACATCAAAAGGACTTTCGATCGTATACTTGCGACGGGCAGTGCGATCGTCCACAACATCCTCCTGCAAATCCTGGATGTCGTCGTCAAACACGGCACCGTCAAAACCGGCATCCTGAACGCTGGCATCCTCATAGGCGTTGAACCCAGTGCCGGCAGGAATCAGGCGGCCGATAATCACGTTTTCCTTGAGGCCGCGCAGCCAGTCAGACTTGCCTTCGATCGCAGCTTCGGTAAGCACCCTTGTGGTTTCTTGGAAGGAAGCAGCGGAAATAAAGCTGTCGGTATTGAGCGAAGCTTTGGTAATCCCCAACAGTACGGGAGTGTAATCTGCTGGCGCTCCGCCGGTAATCGACATCGCTTCGTTCACCTGTTCGACTTGGCGCAGTTCGACTAACTCGCCCGGGAGCATGGTGGTGTCGCCGCCATCCTCCATCCGCACTTTGTTGGTCATCTGGCGGACGATGACTTCGATGTGTTTGTCGGAAATATCCACGCCTTGAGACTGGTAAACCGATTGCACTTCGTTGACGAGGAAAGTCTGCACCTGCTGGAAACTCTCCAAAGCAGCCTCGAAGGTAGGCTGGCGCTCTTTGAGTACCTGGAAAAATACTTCCAGAATTTCGTGGGGGTTGGCGGGCCCGTCGGTTAAGGCTTCGGCGACGCCAACGCGCTGTCCGTCAGTGACGATCGGGTTTTGGCCGGGTAATAAAGGATATTGCTCGATCCGGCCGTCATCTTCTACTACTGCCAGTTCGATCATATCGTCGTCGTTAACTACCTGAGCCGTCCCTGGGCGCTTGGCTAAAATGCAAGCTTCCTTCGGTTTCCGGCCTTCGAGCAATTCCTCAATCCGGGGTAAACCTTGAATGATGTCCCCAGTTTTGGCTCGCTCGAACACCAGGATGACTAAGTTGTCTCCCCGTTGCACCAAGTCGCCGTCGTCTACGTGGAGCACCGCACCCCCGGAAACCCGGTAAGGACGGGCTACTCGCAAAACTATTTTGGCTTGTTCTCCGCTATCGGAGGCCGGTATAACTTTCACGACTTGGCCGGACTCTTCCAGAATGACTCCCGGCGCTACTTCGGTACCGGCTACGAGTAATTGACCGGGGCTAACTTCCGGCGTACCCGCTACTGAAACTGTCACAGAATCGGCATCCCGCATGACTAACAACCGGCGGATGGGTTCGCCCTGCCCTTCGCGGATGCCCCGGACGATCCCCGCTTCTTTGCAGAGAATCTCGGTGCGGGCGACTACTGCGCTGGGGGCGATCGACTGTCCGTCCTCTACCAGCAGCCTGGTGTGGGTGCTGCCTTGGGTCGGATCGGCCGATACGTCCCGCCGAATTACCAGCGATTCCAAAATTACCAACTGCAAGCGGAAAATCCGAGAAGGCGCTGCGACTTCTTCGCCTTCAACCAGAACCATTTCTTGCGACGCCACCGCCGCTTCGTCGCCACCCCAAGCCGGGCCGGAACCATCGGCACCAAAAGCCAAGGCGTCCCCCTCATCGGGCAAAAGTTCGATATCCGCAGCCAGTTGCGGCGCCCCGGAACCGATTTCTAAGATGAGCTGAGTCCGCAGCAGTTCGAGTCCTTCGACTGATTTGACGCGCTCTCCGTCTTTGTAGGGGAGGCGCTGGACTGCTTTGAGGGCGATCGACTCGTTGAGCGCTGTTTGAGAAGGTATGGGTGGTTTGTCGGGTACGGGGAACTCGACGACGGGGCGCAGCAGCAATGCCGGGCCTTCGGGGGTTTCGATGTATTCCGCATAGCCGAGTTCTTCGGCAACCAAGCCGGGGAAGATTTCTTGACCCGCACTGACTATTTGACCTTCGCCCAAAGTGAGCGGCGGGCGATCGACCGAGTGCAGCGTCCCGGGCTTGATCACAATTTCCCGGAGGATGTCGTTTTTCTGGGTAACTTCTACCGCACCGCTGGTTTGGCAGAAAATATCTTTGACGACTTCGGTACCGGCTTCGACGTACTGGCCGTCTTCTACCAACAGCAGGGAGATGTCTTTGTTGACTTCGTGGCATTCTTCGGGAATCCACAGCAGGGTGCCGCCCTTGACAACTTCGTAGCCGAGTTTGGCTTTGCCGCGCTTGTGGACTTCGACGCCGGCGTATTTGACGATGCCTCCGGTGGCCGTGCGGTAGCTGTCGTCGAGCAATTCTGCCACCACTTCGCCGTTGATGACTTTGCTTCCTGGTGCTGTTTTCAGCGAAAACCGTTGGTTGGAAGCGGTTTCGATGATGTAGTGGTCGCGGCCGCCCGCACTTTCTGCCCGGACGATCGCTTGGTCTAACAGCACTTGAGCCGTGATGATTTCGATTTCTCGCTCGTCAGCGATGCGGACTACGCCGCCGTGCTCCGAGATCAGTTTGGTTTCGGCGATGACGCTGTTGGCTGCGATGCGATCGCCATTTTTGACCGCAGGTTCGGCACCCGGGAGCAAGTTGTAGACTTCGCCCGAAAGAATCCAAATCAGCCCGCCCCTGCTGGCGGTGCGAGTGGTATTGCCTTGACGGTCGGTTTTTTCTTCCGGTACCAAGTCGGCAAACTTCGCTTCGCCGGCCAAGTCGGAGGCTACGTCCGTGGTGACTTTTTCAGTGGTTTTGCGGGCGGCGCGTCCGACGATCGGCACTTCTGCCAAAACTTGACCGGGGATGGCGCGCTGTCCGTCTTTGACCATCAGAGTCGAACCTTGGACGATCGCGAATTCTACTTTCAGTTTCTGATTTTTGGCGCCGGATTTGCCTTCTTCGTAGCCGTCGCCCTCGAATACAAGTTTGCCGTTGTTTTCGGCGACGAGGGCTTCTTCACCGTGTCTGGTACGGAAGGCGCGGGTGCGTAAGTTCTTGAACTTGGCGGTACCGGGAAAAGGTGCCCGTTCTTGTTTTGCAACTTCTCCAGTAAATACACCGCCCGTGTGGAAGGTACGCATCGTGAGTTGGGTTCCCGGTTCCCCGATCGACTGAGCGGCAATAATCCCGATCGCTTCTCCCATATCCACCATTTGCAAGTGGGCGAGACTCCAACCGTAGCAGCACTGGCAAACCGAACGGGTGGCTTCGCAAGTTAGGGGCGATCGTAAATAAACTTCCGGCACTCCCGACTTACCAATTTCCCCTGCCAGCTCCTCAGTAATCGGCTGGTTGCGGACAGCTCTTTCCTTCTCAAAAGTCACGATTTGTTTGGTTTTGGGATCGACCACATCTCGGGCCAACACCCGCCCCAGCAGCCGATCTTTCAGGGGAATCAGCACAGTAGCACCGTCAGTCATCGGCCGCACGCGAATTCCCCGTTGGGTGCCGCAGTCTACTTCCCGCACGATGACATCTTGGGATACATCCACTAACCGACGAGTCAGGTAGCCCGAGTCGGCGGTGCGGAGGGCAGTATCTACTAAGCCTTTGCGGGCTCCATAGGATGAAATGATGTACTCGGTAACGGTGAGTCCTTCCCGGAAGTTGGTTTTAATTGGCAAGTCGATGATTTCCCCTTGGGGGTCTGCCATCAATCCACGCATTCCGACGAGTTGCCGCACTTGGGAGATGTTCCCCCGGGCGCCGGAGAATGCCATCATGTACACCGAGTTCAACGGGTCGGTGGCGCGGAAGTTTTTGACTACTTCGTCTTTGAGGTCTTCCGAGGTGCTGTTCCAAGTGTCGATTACTTTTTGGAAGCGTTCGACTTCGGTGATTTCGCCTCTGGTATATTTCTGTTCGGTAATCCGGATTTCTTCTTCGGCTGCTTCGAGCAGTTGTCGTTTGATTGGCGGTACTTGGAGGTCGTCTACGCTAATCGAAACTCCCGCTCTGGTCGCAAACCGAAAACCCAAGTCTTTGAGTTTGTCGGCCATTTGCGCCGTGCGGGCCGTTCCATAGTTCATGAATGACCAAGAGATTAATTTTTTGAGCTGACCTTTGTCAACAACTCGATTGCGAAAAACAATTTCCTTCTTTTCTGTCATTTTTCTGTTGTTAGTAATTTAGTCATTAGTTCTGTCCGCGCTCGCGAACGTTATTAGTCATGAGTCATTTGTCATTGGTCATCAGTCATTGGTAATTAATAAAATTTCAGCAGCCTAATATCGATATTTAGGGTGCGCCTCGTGTGCGTCGGCACTAAGTCGCACCTCATTTTTTTCGTCTTTCGGACTTGCCAATCACCAATCACCAAGAATAATGAGTTTAAAGCCTCCTCCTTCGAGGGGGAAATAAAACAAAATTATTCACTGTTTGAATCCTCTGACTTATAGGTAGAGGTCGCTCTACCACGGTCAACTGTCAACTGTCAATTGTCAACTGTCAACTGTTGAACATCTTTCTAATTGTTAATTACCGATTCGATCGTTTGGTGATAAATAATCCTGCCCGGAGTAGTCCGAATAAACTGATTGATCCTCTTACCCTCTGCATCTTCCCGAACGCGACGGAACTTGTATTCTTTCGTCACAGTACCGTCAGTCGATCGATCCACCTTCAGCGGTTCACCTTCGGGTTCTGTGTTTTCGATCGCGCCTTGAAACCTCACCCACACGTAGGAGTGCAAGTCCACGATGCCTTGTTCGTAAGCGACAACCGCATCATTAAGATTAGAGAAGTAGTGACCTGCTCCTTTTTGACCGTTAGGATTGTCGGCTGTCAAGTAATAGCAACCGAGCACCATATCTTGAGAAGGAGTGACGATCGGTCTTCCAGTTGCCGGCGACATAATGTTGTTAGAAGCCAGCATCAGCAAGCGCGCTTCAGCCTGAGATTCCAGAGACAAAGGCACGTGTACCGCCATTTGGTCGCCATCAAAGTCAGCGTTAAAAGCCGGACAGACTAGCGGGTGAAGCTGAATCGCCCTCCCGTCCACCAAAATCGGCTCAAAGGCTTGAATCCCCAAACGGTGCAGCGTAGGGGCCCGGTTCAGCATGACGGGGTGTCCTTCAATCACTTCTTGCAGCACGTCCCAAACGCTAGGATCGTTGCGTTGAATCAATTTTTTGGCTGCTTTGATGTTGTTGACCAATCCTTGGCGGATCAGGCGGTGGATGACAAAGGGCTGGAAAAGCTCGATCGCCATTTCCCTCGGCAAACCGCACTGATGAATCTTCAGTTTCGGCCCCACCACAATTACCGAACGTCCAGAATAGTCAACCCGTTTACCCAGCAAGTTTTGCCGGAAACGACCTTGTTTCCCTTCAATAATGTCCGAAAGCGACTTCAGCGGACGGTTGTTTGCGCCCACGACAGTTCGGCCCCGGCGGCCGTTATCAATCAGCGCATCCACAGCTTCTTGTAACATCCGCTTTTCGTTGCGAATGATAATTTCCGGCGCCAAAATTTCTTGCAATCTGGCTAAGCGATTGTTGCGGTTAATAACTCTCCGATAAAGGTCATTCAGGTCACTCGTTGCAAAACGTCCACCGTCTAGCTGTACCATCGGCCGCAAGTCTGGGGGAATCACCGGAATCACATTGAGTACCATCCAATCGGGATGAGAACCCGTAGCGATAAAGTTGTCAATTACGCGCAAACGTTTAATTAACTTCGCGCGTTTTTGACCTTTAGCATTAGCAATATCTTCCCGCAGCTTTTCCGCTTCGCTCTCTAGCGGAATATTTTGCAGCAAAACTTGCAAAGCTTCCGCACCAATGCCTACTTCTACGCCTGTCAGCGTGGAATCTTCGCTGTAAAGTTCATCTTCTATTTCCAGCCAAGCATCTTCGGTAAGCAATTGCTTATATTGGAGCTTTTCCGCATTACCAGCATTCAGCACAACATAGGCATTGAAATAGACAATTTGTTCGACATCTCGCAGCGGCATATCTAACAGAATTGCCATGTAACTGGGGATGCCCTTGAGATACCAAACGTGAGCTACTGGAGCTGCTAATTTGATAAATCCCATGCGGTGGCGGCGGACGCGAGATTCAGTAACTTCAACACCGCATCTCTCGCAAACAATGCCTCTATGACGAACTCTTTTGTACTTGCCACAATGACATTCCCAATCTTTTGCAGGCCCAAAAATGCGCTCGCAAAACAATCCGTCCATTTCAGGCTTTAATGTTCTGTAGTTGATCGTTTCTGGCTTGATTATTTCGCCAACCATCTGACCATTGGGCAAAGTTCTCTCTCCCCATTGTCGAATTCTTTCTGGTGAAGCTAACCCAATCTTTACGTAATCAAATCGTTGTTCTATCTTAGCCATTCTTGACTCCAATCGATGATTTACTTGAAATTATTTGCTGTAATTTATCTGTTTTGATTGATTTTTGGGCAATTAAATCAATGTCAGACTCCTTTATATGTGACATTATTTTTAATGTCATAAATGACACTTGTCGATACTGCAAATTCCAGAGAAATTTTAGCAATGGATTCTCCAGCTTTAATTCGTTCTCGCACATCCTCTGCTTGAGCAAAAGTCAGCTTGCGATCGAGATATCCACCCATACGAGGAATCGGAACCTCTTCGCCTTCTTCCTTCCAAGTCAGGTGATACTTAATATTGTGTATAGTTATCGGATGTACGCTGTATGCTTCAGCTATATCCTTCATTCTTTCTCCTGCTGCTAGTTTTTGCCGGATTTCTCGCACTTTTTCCCAGTCTAATTTGGCATTGGAAAGGGGATGACTTTTTCCTTGGGTGCGTCCTTTTTTGGAAGCATCTAATAAATTCTGAGTGCGAGTACCAGCCCAGAGGTGTTCTGGATTAATACAACTGGGAGTATCGCAAGTATGACAAGCATCCATATAAGTTGGAAGTTCATATCCTAATTTCTCTGCTAAAACAGCACGAGTAACTGTTGCCTGTTTTCCATCTTTTGTAAAATACTTGCCATAGCCCGCACCGTCTTTTGCACCTTGGAAAATTATGCAGCCATTGTCTTGAATTTCTCCTACAAAGCGTGGGGAAACTGTGGTGAAGTTATCGGGGATATTTGCCTGAAGTATCTTAGCAATAGTTTCATATTGTACCCCATACTCTTTTACTAGGTGGTTCTTGGCTGTTCCAGATAAATATTTAGTCTGAATTTCGCGCAGTTGTTGGATTGACAATTTACCACTTCCCGGAATACTTTTGCGTCTGGGAGTTTTGCGATCGCGCCCCATCATCTGCCCGGTATTCTCAGCAGCAGACCCCGCTACGAGATGTTCCGGGTTGATGCAGCTTCGATTGTCGCAGGTGTGGCAAGCAAAATAACCGGAATCGAGGAATCCTGCTATTTTCGATTCGAGGACTAAGCGGTGGACTAATACCGTTTTGCCATCGAGCCACTTGCGCCCGTAACCGTTTTTCAACTTACTGCCTTGCCAGTTAATACAGCCTGTCTCCCGATCGAATTCTCCTTCAATTCCGGGGATAACTGTTACAATAATCATGTCAGCGTCTCTCCTTGTTAGAGCGTTGATTCGCCTCAACAGTGGTACGAACACTGTTGAGGCATTTTCATTTGAGAGTATCGATTAAAGATTTTAGATTGAATGTTGCCAAAAAATCTAAAATCTTTAATCTCTAATCCTCGTCGAGTTCGTCGCGAGAAAGCGATTCGTAAGTAGGCCTGGAGGGCGATCGCCGCCCGCCAGCATCTGCCATCAAATCTACCTCTACGTGCTCGCTGCCTTCGTCGTTCGTATTCACCTTGTGCACGGCAATGTCCAAGCACAAAGACTGCAACTCCCGCATCAGCACTTTGAACGATTCCGGCGTACCGGGGCGGGGAATAGCTTTGCCTTTGACGATCGCATTCAAAGCCTCATTTCTACCCTGCATATCGTCCGACTTGACAGTCAGCAACTCTTGCAAAGTATAAGCTGCGCCGAACGCTTCGAGAGCCCAAACTTCCATTTCTCCGAACCGCTGACCCCCCTGCTGCGCTTTGCCACCCAAAGGCTGCTGCGTTACCAGCGAGTAAGGGCCCGTGCTCCGGGCGTGGATTTTGTCGTCTACCAAGTGGACGAGTTTGAGCATATAGGCGATGCCGACTGTTACCGGGCGATCGAACGGTTCGCCGGTGCGGCCGTCGTAAACTATAGTTTTGCCTGGGTGTTTTTCGTTAAATACCCAAGGTTTGCCAGTTTTTTCGCGCGCCTCCTCTAACTTGCCGTGAACGGTTTCCCGCGACTTTTCAGCCCCGTGCATTTCGTCAAACGGCACCATCTTGAACCGCATCGACAAATTTTCGCCGGCCCAGCCCAGCAAGCACTCGAAAATCTGACCTACGTTCATCCGCGACGGTACGCCCAACGGGTTGAGCACGATGTCAACCGGGGTGCCGTCGGGTAGGTAGGGCATATCTTCCATCGGCAGAATCCGGGAGACGATACCTTTGTTACCGTGGCGGCCGGCCATTTTGTCGCCGACTTGAATCTTGCGTTTTTGGGCTACGTAAACGCGGACAACCATGTTGGCGCCGGGGGGCAGTTCGTCGCCCTGTTCCCGGGTAAAAACGCGCACGTCCACGACGCGGCCTTTTTCGCCGTTGGGTACGCGGAGGGAGTTATCGCGCACGTCTCGGGCTTTTTCGCCGAAGATTGCTCTGAGCAGTTTTTCTTCGGGGGGTTGGTCGGATTCGCCTTTCGGAGTCACCTTCCCTACCAAAATGTCGCTGGCTTCTACCCAAGCACCTTTGCGAATGATGCCCTGTTCGTCTAGCTGGCGCAGTGCGTCTTCGCCGACGTTGGGAATTTCCCGGGTGATTTCTTCGGGGCCGAGTTTGGTTTGGCGGGCTTCGATTTCGTATTTCTCGATGTGAATCGAGGTGTATACGTCTTCGTACACCAAACGCTCGCTAATGAGCATGGCGTCTTCGTAGTTGTATCCCTCCCAGGGCATATATGCTACGAGGATGTTGTGTCCCAGGGCGAGTTCGGCGCCTTCGGTGGAGGAACCGTCGGCGAGCACTTGACCTGCTACGACGCGATCGCCCTCATAGATCAAAGGACGCTGGTTTAAACAGGTATCCTGGTTAGAGCGCTGATATTTTTGCAATTCGTGTTCGATGCAGCCGGCATATTTTTGCTTCCACACCGAGGGCTGTTTGGCTCTGAGCTCGTCGTATTCGCGAATCATGAAATGTTCTTCGCTGGAATTCGACTCAGCATCTACCGCCATGGGCTTGACAATAATCCGGGTAGCGTCGATGTAAATTACTTCGCCGTTAATTTTGGAAACTACCACCATCCCGGAATCTCGGGCGGCTTGAGCTTCCAAGCCCGTACCCACGAGGGGGCGTTCTGGTTTCAGTAGCGGCACAGCTTGCCGCTGCATATTCGAGCCCATCAGAGCTCGGTTGGCGTCGTCGTGTTCCAAGAACGGGATCAGGGAGGTGGCGACGGAGACGATTTGCACTGGCGAAATCGCCATGTAGTCCACCTGCATCGGGGTGGTGGTGGTGAATTCTTGGCGGTAGCGCACGGCTACGGTTTCGCCCAAGAGGTTGTTGTTTTCGTCGAGGCTGATGTCTCCGGGGGCGACGCGCAAGTCGTCTTCTTCATCGGCTGTCATGTAAACCGGGGCTTTGTCCCGCAGTACCTGTCCTTTTTCGACTGGGTAGAATGGGGTTTCGATGAAGCCGTAGGGGTTGACGCGGGCGTGGGTTGCCAAAGAACCGATGAGTCCGGCGTTAGGGCCTTCTGGTGTTTCAATGGGGCAAATCCGGCCGTAGTGAGACGGGTGAATGTCCCGCACTGCGAAACCTGCGCGTTCGCGAGTCAAGCCTCCTGGGCCGAGGGCGGACAGCCGGCGTTTGTGGGTCAGTTCTGCTAAAGGATTGGTTTGATCCATGAACTGGGATAGCTGGGAGGAACCGAAGAATTCCTTAATGGCGGCTACCAGCGGTTTCGGGTTAACTAGGGAAGCAGGGCTGAGGGCGTCGGCATCGGAAACGGTCATCCGTTCGCGGATAATCCGTTCTAGGCGGTTCAATCCGACGCGCACTTGGTTTTGCAACAGTTCGCCCACACTGCGGACGCGACGGTTGCCTAAGTGGTCGATGTCATCCGTTGAGCCGATGTCGAATTCGAGGTTTATAAGATAGTCGATCGCCGTCAAGATATCTTGGGATGTCAGTACCCGCATCGTATCGGGGACTGTCAACCGCAGTTTCTTGTTGAGTTTGTAGCGGCCTACCCGGCCCAAATCGTAGCGTTTGGGGTCGAAAAAGCGCGAGTTGAGGAGCTGTTCGCCACCAGCTACGGTGGGGGGTTCACCCGGACGGAGTTTGCGGTAGAGCTCCATCAAAGCTTCTTCTTCGCCGAATTGTCCTTCTTTCTCGATCGTCTTTTGGAAGTATTCGGGGTGGCGCAGGCTGTCGTAGATTTCGCCGTCTGTCAAGCCTAGGGCTTTTAGCAGCACTTGGGCTGACAGTTTGCGGGTTTTGTCGATTCTCACCCAGACTAAATCGTTTTTGTCGGTCTCAAACTTGAGCCACGCGCCGCGGTTGGGAATCAGACTGGCGTTGTAGGAACGGCGGCCGTTTTTGTCGGTTTCTGATTTGTAGTATACCCCGGGCGATCGGACGATTTGGTTGACGATGACTCGTTCCGCACCGTTGATGATGAAAGTGCCGCGTTCGGTCATCAACGGCAAATCGCCGATGAAGACTTCTTGCTCTTTGATTTCGCCTGTTTCTTTGTTAATCAAGCGGGTGGGGACATACATTTGCACCGAGTAGGTGCTGTCCCGGCGCTTAGCTTCGTCTACATCGTATTTCGGGCGCTTGAGTTTGAAGTCTTTACCGATGAAGTGGAGTTCCAGCTTTCCCGTGTAGTCTGTAATCGGGGAGAAGCTGTCTAGTTCTTCAATCAGTCCGGCTTCTAGGAACCAGCGAAAACTTGCCCGCTGGATTTCGATCAAGTCGGGCAAGGTGAAGGCGAATTCTGTGTAATCTTTAGTCGTCATGGGTGTCCTTTTTCCGCAGTGGCTCTAGCTTTTTACATGGCGCCAAGGCTTGGCGTTTTTACCTTGTTGCGTTTTTTTGATGGATTGTGTGAGAGAATTTATATGATGTTTTCGATCGCCTACCAACTGCTGCAACGGTTATTTTTATTGGTTGCTCGCATTATTTTTGTGCGGGTTCTGCCTGCGATCGAGATTCTTTTAGCTCCGATCTCTTGGTACTCCAGGGTAAATCCCTTACACATTTGACTCCTAAAATTGACTTTACAGCTATTGCCAAATTGCTGAGGTTCCAAGTTGCTTGTAATGTGTAAAATTGAGTGTAAGTTTGAGGTATTGCTTGACGTTTTTGTCTGCCCGGAAGGTTAGCGCGCCCTCGCCCAAGCTAGCAGTTCGGCGACTGCGACGGCTCCCAGAGCAAGCGATCGCCCGATCGGTCGGTTCTTTTTATTATTATAGGACGCAAATCCGATCGCACTACGCCAACTCCCAAAGAATCTGAGATTAAGGATGAATCCGGTTTTTGGATCGGGATATAGATGGGATTTTTCCTATCTTTTGCCCCGAACTGCACCTGTTTTCCTCGTTTCTCTACGCGCTAGCAACTAAAGTGACAACCCGAATAGCTGACAGGCATTTTCGGTTGTCTGCTGGGACAAAGTTAACAGAGAAACTCCTCTCAATTTAGCAACTTGCTCGGCTACGTAATAGACGTAAGCTGGTTCGTTGCGTTTTCCCCGCTGGGGTACGGGCGCGAGAAAAGGGCAATCTGTCTCGACTAGGATGCGATCGCTATTTACCATACAAGCTGATTCTTGTATTTGCAAGGCTTTTTTAAAGGTGACAGTGCCGCTAAAACTGATGTAGAAACCCAGATCTAAAAACCACTGGGTTTCTTCTGGCGTGCCTCCCCAGCAGTGCATCACCCCGCGCACCGGGCCGCGTCTTTCCCAAAAGTTCCGCAGCATTTCGGCCATCGGGGCGGCGGCGTCGCGGCAGTGGATAATGACTGGTTTGTCAAGTTCCCGGGCAATTTCAAGCTGTGCCTCAAACACTTTAAACTGGTGTTCGCGATCGTCAGCCTTAAAAAAGTCTAGTCCTGTTTCGCCGATCGCCACTACCCGAGAGTCAGAACTTGCCAATTCCCTAATCAGGCTTGCAGTTTCGTCTTTCCACTTGGCGGCATCTAGGGGATGAAGCCCCACCGCAAAAGAGACTTCTGCAAACTGATTGGCAATTGCTTGAATTCCAGCAAACTCTTCGGGCTCTACACAAGAATGAACCAATCGAACTACACCAGCTTCGCGCCAGCGTTCTCGAATGGCTTCTAACTCCGACTTGAAAGTCTGAAAGTTGATATGAACGTGAGTATCGATGAGCTGCATGGGCGAATTGGAGACTGAGAGAGTGGGGGAGTGCGAGATTGGGGGAGGGGGGAGTGCGAGATTGGGGGAGGGGGAGAGGGGGAGAGGGAACAAATCTTCTCTCTTCCTTGCTTCCTGCTACTTTTTCCCTTCTTCCTTACTTCCTGCTGCTTTTTTCCTTATTCCGACTTCCATCGGACTTCCATCCCTTACATTCGTTACATCCGTTACAAAATCCGTTGCCGAACTTCTTCCTTCTTCCGACTTCCATCGGACTTCCATCCTGTACATCCGTTACATCTTGTACATTGATCGTTGCCGAACTTCCTTCTTCTGTCTTAGGATGCTACTTGTGTTTCGTGTGGCTTGAGGGTTCTTGCCAAGCGGGACTTTTTGCGAGCGCCGTTGTTACGGTGCAATACACCTTTTTTCACAGCTTTGTCTATTTTGCTATAGGCCTCAGACATCCGCTGCTGGACTTCTTGCATTAATTCTGGTGTCGGAGATGCGGCGTATTTATCGACGGCTGCAAAATACTTTTTCATCAAAGTTTTTACCGCTGACTTGTACGACTTGTTGTACAAGCGGTTGCGCTCGGCGATTTTGACTCGTTTGACGGCGGACTTAATATTTGCCATAGTTCAGTTTGTGGAAGTAGGTATTGATTGATACATCATAGTCTCAAGATAGTCTCAAGACACGGAGATTTTGAGGGACAATCTTTTCGGGTGGGAGCCGCAAAAAGCTTGATTTTTTTAAAGCTGAGTCAGCCATGAGCCGATCGATCGGATTCAAGCTGAGCCTGGGGCTACTTGTTCAAGAGCGATCGCGCAATAATTTTTAATTGACTCATTTAACTGCCCTTTTTTTACCTCTGACGATACCCAAAGGTATGACAAGGGTGCGATCGAGGCGTCTTGCGGGGTTTCACACCGTCACGAGTTAAAGTCACGGTTTATTGCGCGCAATTTTCAAGTATACAATAACTTGGCGTTTTTTTATAAAAAATTATCAGGTGTCGAAAAAACTAATATAGCATCGATTCGGCTCAAAATCCCATTCCCTGAAAAATCCAAGTTAAGCTATAACAAAGAGTACGGGTTATTTGGGCTTCGTCGAAGGAAGAAGGAAGAAGGAAGAGGGAAGAGGGAAGAAGGAAGAAGGAAGAGGGAAGATTTTTTCCTTCTCCCCCTCTCCCCCTCTCCCCCTCTCCCCCTCCTCCCCTCCTCCCTCCCTCTGTGCACCCGGTTCTATGACCAAAAAACGAGCCTCCCGTGCCCCTGGCTTCAGACACGGGGATAAGTCGGCGGCGGTTTCAACCGCCTTGAGTATTTGATATAATTCAAGTAGCAAGTAAGAATAACCATCTGCGTGTTGAAACAACCTAGTGCGGTGAAATCCCGGCAACGGACATATCCGACTTGATTCGGAATAGTTAAAGGGCAAACAAAAGGCAGGTTGTTGAGCGTACCGTATCTTTGGCATTAGTGATGGACTCCGAAAACATAAAAAAGCTAAAAGTATACGCAAAGTTTGGATTTGTCTAAGCTGAGTGGGTAGAGGCGCTTTGATTTCGCCTTTGAAAGTTCAAATACGAACTCTTCAAGAATCTCCGTCCCTTTAGGGCTGGGGAGTATCAATTGTCGTCAGTTTGGCAAAAAAATCCTCGACAGAGATTTAAACGCTGCACTGGCGATGGGAAACGAAGCCTTTGAAACAGCCGCGAGACTCGCGGTTTAAGCTTGTGGGCTGGTGGTGGCTGACTTATCCAGGAGATAGTCACAAAAATCCCCAATTGTCAAGCAAATCAAGCGTGAATTATTGACGGCATTCCTAATCTCCATGCTGCGAATTATTACTCAGTGGGTTGAGGCGCAAGCTGAACTGCGACGAATCTGCGATCGCACCCACGACGAACTTGTTATTCACAAAGAAGCCACCGTGCGGGAGGTGCTGCAAGCTGTAAGGCGCAAAGGCGATCAGGCTGTGCTGCAATATACTGCTGAATTTGACCGCATGACTCTAAATGCGGCGGATTTGCGCGTGAGTGGCGCCGAATTGGATGCTGCTTATCAGCAAATATCGAAAGAATTATTAAATGCCATCCGGCTTGCTTGCAAACAGGTAGAAGCGTTTCACCGACAGCGCGTCCCCAAATCTTGGGTGCAGTTTGGTGATGACGAGGTTGTTTTGGGCAAGCGCTACACGCCAGTCGATCGCGCGGGAATTTACATCCCTGGCGGTCAGGCGTCCTATCCCAGCTCGGTAATCATGAATGCGGTGCCTGCAAAGGTCGCCAAGGTTCCGAAACTGGTGATGTGTACTCCCCCCGGACAGGAGAAGAAAATGAATCCTGCGGTGCTAGTAGCGGCTCAGGAGGCGGGAGTTGATGAGATTTATCGGGTAGGTGGGGCCCAGGCGATCGCAGCTTTGGCCTACGGTACAGAAACTATTCCCAAGGTAGATTTAATTACTGGGCCGGGGAATATTTACGTAACGCTGGCGAAAAAACTGGTTTACGGAACTGTCGGGATCGATTCTCTGGCGGGGCCGTCGGAGGTGCTGATTATTGCTGATGCTTCGGCGAATCCCGTACACGTAGCTGCGGATATGTTGGCTCAAGCCGAGCACGATTCGATGGCGTCGGCGATTTTGCTGACGGCGGATTCGGTGTTGGCTAGAAAGGTAGTGGCTGAGGTTGACAGACAATTGGTAAATCACCCGCGCCGGACTTTGACGGAAAAGGCGATCGCCAATTACGGTTTAGTAGTAGTGGTTGAGTCCCTGAAGGCGGCGGCGGAACTGTCTAACGAGTTTGCTCCCGAACACTTGGAATTGCAAGTGGCAGATCCCTGGGCTTTGCTCGACCAAATTCGGCACGCTGGGGCGATTTTCCTGGGCTTATCGACACCGGAAGCTGTGGGCGATTATTTGGCTGGCCCGAATCATACTTTGCCGACTTCTGGTGCTCCGCGCTATGCTTCGCCGCTGGGTGTGGAAACTTTTATGAAGCATTCGAGTTTGATTCAATATTCGCCGGCTGCACTGAAGAAGGTGGGTAGGGCGATTAATGTGTTGGCCGAAGCTGAGGGTTTACCTTCTCACGCTGATTCGGTGCGCTTGCGGACTGGAAATGAGGGAGATGATGAGTTTTAGATGGTAGAGTTGAGGTTGGCGATCGATATTTACGCACTTCGGGCTTAAGAAACCCGGTTTCTTTCAATAAGCTGTTGCACATTTAAATTGTATATTCGGGACGCTACTCGGAGCAACGTCCCACAAGAGTGTTTAAGTGATTTTTGACATACAATTTAAATGTAGAACAGCTTATCTTGCTTAAATTACCAAAAAGAATTGCTTAAAAGCCTCTCGCTTGTAAGGAGAAATTAAAACCAGACGATTCATTACTCCAATTCTCTTCCTTTCTGGTAGAATTCGCTGTCAACTGTCAACTGTCAACTGTCAACTGAATGACGCAATTATGTTAAGAAACCGGGTTTCTGTGTAGTAATGATGCTGTTGGTGGGAAGCGCTAAATTGGGGAAAGTAGGCGGCTATCAATAAGAAGTTTAAAGTCTAATATCTGATATTTAAAGGTGCATTGTATTGAATACTGTTTTGGTGGCGATCGACAATTCTGAGTTTGCAGCACAGGTTTTGCAAGCTGTGGGGCAGTTTAAACTAGAACCGACGGCGAAGGTGATTTTAGTTCATGTTGTGAGTTCTGATACGTTGGATTTTGATGCGGTGGTCGATCGACCTCACGCTCAGGGAAATGAGATTGCTTACCGAGAAGTAGAGAAGTTGTTGCAATCTTATCAGGAAACTTTGCCTTGCGAGAGTGAGTTGGAGATTGTTGCCGGGGAACCGGCGGAGGAAATTTTACGTTTGGCGAATATTTATAAAGCGGATTTAATTGCGATCGGCTGTCGGGGTTTGACTGGTGTCAAGCGGATTTTGGAGGGTTCGGTGAGTGCTGAGGTTGTGGCTGAGGCTCCTTGTTCGGTGTTGGTTGTGCGGGCTAAGTAAGGGGAATTGACATGACCCCACGAAATTCACTTTGCTAATTTGTGATTTTTCGCCCTGGTTAACGACTTTTAAATCCCAACCCGAAATCTCGACGGACTTTCACCGTCTCTGGCTTAGCTTGAATATTCTGTTGTTGTTGAATTTGCTGCTCTGCTTTAGCGCTTTCCCAGAAAAATCTTTTGTCCTGAAAGATATAAACCGTGGGAATAGCAGCAACAAAGGTGATTAAGAGTCCGGTAATACCCACGACTAAATTCCAGTCAATTCTGTTTCCACTCATAATGTTAATTTTGTAACTTGATAAAATTTGCGTTTTTGGACTTTAAAATATCCCTTTCTTCCTTGGGGTCGCAGTTGGCTGCGGATATGGTTGTATCCTCATAAATTGGGGATAATTTTGGACTACAAAGATGACGGTGAGAGTCACAAATCCTAAAGCAACTAAACCTATTAATATTTTCGGTATTTTTGGTAAGTTGAGTGAAGGCCAACTGGGAGCAGGGGAAGCCACTGTCGGAGATACTGAAGATGCTGCTAGAGGTTTAATAGCTTGTAATGCTTGATCGGCTGATTGGTACCGCTGTTTCCATTGGTGTCGCACCATTTTATCTAAAATAGCTGCTAATTTTGGACTGACTGATACTCTTTCCCTCCAAATAACTTCTAGCGTCTGCGAGTCTTTTGGCAACTCGTGAGGCAATACCCCCGTCAGTGCTTGGATACCTACCATTCCTACTGCATAGATATCGCTGCACAATTTGGGATGCCCATTTTCTTGTTCGTTGGGCATATATCCGGGAGTGCCAATGGGAACTGTTCGCGGTTGCCCTGTAGCATGGTTCAATTGGCTGCTGATTTGTTTGACTGCCCCAAAGTCAATCAAGACAATCTTCCCATCCGCATCGCGCCTCATTAAATTGGAAGGCTTGATATCCCGGTGGACGATCTTGTGTTGATGGACAAATTTCAATACTTCTAAAATATCATACAAAAGTTGAATCACCTCACTTTCTTTGAGCTGAACTCCTTTTCCTTCCATTTGGTGAGCGGGGTTGAGTTCGTCGCTCAAATCGTGTCCCACAATCAACTCTTGGACGAGATAGAATTCTTGGTTTTCCTGGAAGTGAGCCAATAGCTGCGGAATGCGATCGTGCTTCCCTAAGTTCTCCAATACTAGAGACTCGCTTGCAAACAGGCGTTTGGCTATGTCCAAAACAGATGGTTCATTGGACTGGGGCATCAATCTCTTGACGACACAGGGCGGATAGTTAGGTCGATCTCGATCCTCGGCTAGGTATGTCTCGCCAAATCCACCTTGACCCAAGAAACGGATTATGTGATAACGTCGGTTAAGAGTTTGTCCTACAATCATTTTTATGTCATAATATTTTTTATAATTCTCACACACTCGGATACAATTCGGCTTAGTTCTTAAAACCGTCAAGAAAGCGTTTTTATTCAAATTTACCGCAAAGGCTATGACTACAAAAGCGCATCGCTTGATTCCGCAAACTCTGGCTGCCGTTTTGACTTTGTTTGGCGCGGCGGCTTGTTCGACGACGACAGCTTCTGCTCCCGCTCCGACTCCCCAGGCAGAAGCTAATGAGCCACCTACAGTCTTTAAGTGCATTCAGCAAGGGAGTGGCTGGGCAACTACTGTGGAAAAAGGAAATATAACTACTAAAGCCCCTCTAATTACCTGGGATACCACAGAATTTGGGGGAAACTATACGCCCGATAAACGCTGTGAAATAGTCTCAGAAAAACTGACAAAAGCTGTTGCTGATAGTGGTGGTAAATTAGATGATGTGCAATTAACAGTGGGTTTTGTAAATAATCAAAACGTTGTTTGTGTTCTTGATAAGTCAAGCACAGAATGTACTTCTAAAAATATGCTATTTACTCTCAGTGACCAGAATTCCAAAAACCCTCACGAAGCCTTGGAAAAAATTTTGAGATTTAATGAGGGCAAGGCTACTGGTGTCACCGTTTCTGAAAATGCTAATTCTTCTTCTATTTTATTGATAAACTTAGTAGGTAGCAACTTGGCAATAAAGTAGGGCAATCGAAGGAGAATTATAACTTGTACGGGTGAAGCATTTGGGCGAAAATTGAGGATAATAAATCATGACTTTGGTTCCAAGAAATTGCCCAGTGCTCCGCGAATACACACAAAATTTTGGGAAACCTACTATGTAGGGTGCGTCAGTTTTAAGCTTAGTACAAAAAATTATGGTTTAACCAACTGACGCAGCTTACTAATTGTCATACAGATAAAAAACAAAACTTGAAATAATTAGTCAGAGATAAATATGATTGTGTTGCGTAGATTATCTATTGTTATAGTTCTTGGTTTAGTAGTTAGTGGGTGTGAAAGTTTTCCGAGAATTTTGGGTTCTGGTTTGTCTTCTGGTGAAGAAGTAGCTAAAACAGCCAAAGAAATAGCTGTTACAATTGATGGGTGCAGTACAGCGGGTTCAGGAGTAATATTCAATAAACATGGCAATACTTATTCTGTTCTCACTGCTCATCATGTGGTTAAGAAGGCGAAGGGAACTTGTTTGATTTTGACACCGGATCGCATCTCATATAAAGTATTAGCATCGAATGCAACCGTACCTGTAGCTGGTATGGATTTGGCAGTGTTGACATTTGTGAGTGACAAAAATTATAAGTTGGCGAAGTGGGGAGACTCAGATAAAGCTATTGAAGGTACTAGCGTTTCTGTTACTGGGGCACCGGAAGTTAGTCAAGTAATTAAAGTACGCGAAGTGGTAACAATTCCTGGTGTAATTATCGGTTTAGTATCAAAACCTTTGGAGGTTCAAGGGTTTGGTTGGAGGTATAATAACGAGACAAGCCCTGGAATGAGTGGTGGACCAGTGCTGAATCAAAAAGGGGAAGTTATTGGCATTCATGCCAGCGGAGATAGGCAAAACGGAGTGGATCCAAAATGGAAATTTGGGATTCCGATTAAGATTTTTTTAGACCCTAAAAGTTTCAAAGCTAAAGGCAGTCAACTTAATGATGCTAATGACTTTTACAATCAAGGAGTTGCTCGTGCAAATCAAGAAGATTTCAAGGGTGCTCTCGCTGATTTTTATAAGGCGATATCACTAAAAATAGACTATGCTGATGCCTATTATAGTCGGGGTTGGGTATATAACAAATTAGACAAAAAACAGGAGGCTATTAATGATTATACTAAGGCGATTAATTTTAATCCAAAATTAGCTGTTGCCTACGTCGGCCGGGGTAATGCCAAGGATGATCTAGGGGGAAAAGAAGAGGCGCTCGCAGATTATACTAAGGCGATCGACCTTAATTCTAACTATGCTGATGCCTACTATAATCGGGGTGTAGTCAAGTATTCCCAAGGGAAAAAAGAAGAGGCGATCGCCGATTATTCTAAGGCGATCGACCTTAATCCGAACTATGATTCTGCCTACGTTGGTCGGGGTTTAGCCAACTATGACCAAGGGAAAAAAGAAGAGGCGATCGCCGATTATTCTAAGGCGATCGACCTTAATCCCCAAAATGCTCTTGCCTACTTCAGGCGGGGTAGTGCCAACTATGACCGAGGGAAAAAAGAAGAGGTAATCGCGGATTATACTAAGGTGATCGACCTTAACCCCAAAAATGATGCTGCCTACCTATATCGAGGTAGTGCGAACTATGACCTAGGGAAAAAACAAGAGGCGATCGCGGATTACTCTAAGGCGATCGACCTTAATCCAAAAAATGCTGATGCCTACTACAATCGGGGTTTGGCCAAGTATGACCTAGGGAAAAAAGATGATGCGATCGCCGATTTTTCTAAGGCGATCGACCTTAATCCCAACAATGTTAATGCTTACTACAAGCGGGGTTATACCAATGATGACTTAGGGAAAAAAGAAGAAGCAATCAAAGATTTTTCTAAGGCGATCGACCTTAGTCCATACTATGCTGCTGCCTACGCCTATCGGGGTTATGCCAAATCGGATATTGGAAAAAAAGATGAGGCAATCGCGGATTATACTAAGGCGATCGACCTTTATCCCAACTATGCTTTTGCCTACGCTAGTCGGGGTTCAGTCAAGTATCGTCAAGGGAAAAATGAAGAGGCGATCGCAGATTATGACCAGGCTATTAAAATTAGTTCCAACTATGCTGCTGCCTACTACGGTCTGGGTAGTGCCAAGTCTGCCCTAGGGGAAACACAGAATGCGATCGCAGATTATCAAAAAGCCGCTGACTTGTACAAGCAACAAGGAAAAACCAGTGATTACCAAGATGCTATCAACAGGATTCAAAAATTATCAGCACAGTAGCGACAACCTGAGATAGGACTTACGCAAAAACACCCAATTTCTCAGAAAAAACCTAAATTTAGCAGCGAAAAACCTAAGAAGAAATCCGATTTATCATCTTGATGACTCACCTGCTGAAAAGTCCCAATCGGAATCGCCCAACTCAAAGCCTCCATCTGCCGAAAAACAGCCTGAGAAGGCACACTCCCATCCGCCAACTTAAACACATCAATTCCCCCCAAAGGATATTTCGATTTGCCATTAATCCCCACCAACTTGCCAGAACCATCCAATACAGGCCCGCCACTCATCCCCTCAGCAATATCATTAGTGTAACCAACTTGGTATCCACTCTCAAGGGATTGAGCGGGCAACATTCCCACTTTCCCACTCGTTAACTTAAAAGCTTTTAGCCCCCAATTCCGAGTCTTCTCTATAGACTCTGAATTAATCCAATGCCAATTGGGAAAACCAGCCGCAAAAACCGCATCTCCCACCGATAGCTTATTTGAGTTTCCGATTTCCGCAACTCGATAGGATTGAGAAGTGGTAAACTGCACTAAAGCTAAATCTACTTTACCAAACTGAGATGAACGAAGCCATTTAGCAATATGCGTCCGTCCGTCGGCTGTCAATACTTGATAAGTTTTGTCCTTATTATCAGCTACCACATGATTGTTAGTCAAAACAGTATAAGTTTGGCCTTGATGTTGAATAATTACGCCCGAACCGGAGACAGAATCAGATAAAATTCTGACAGTGACAAGATTTGCAATTTCGGAAACTTGCTGATTAACTGGTTCGGAGATAGCAGGAGGTGTGGTTGAAAAATGTTCCGGCGTTGGTCGATAGAAAGTATTTAATGTGGCAGTTAATAGTAGTAACATTGGTATAAATTCCCACCAATTTACAGGTTTTGCTGGTTCGTATTTCATGTTTCCAGTCAGTGTCAATAACCGCGTTAAATCCGCAGTCCGGCAAGGGTTGAAACCCCTGCCTCAAAGCAAAAGTCCTCTAAAGAGGACTGAAGAACTCATGAGTCCTCTTTAGAGGACTAGACAGGGGTTTTTAACCCCTGGCGGACTTCGAGTTTAATGCACTTGTTTCCCCTACTTCCCCTTCCCCTTCCCTGTCAAAAACTCCCGCAGCCGCAACAAACTAGCGGTTTGTCCCAAATTCAGCGGTAGCAGCGACACTCCCTCCAACCGAGACTGCACCCAACCGTCGCCCCAATACCACTCGTGAAACCCGTCAATTCCCTGACTCAACAACAGCCGCAGACAATTTGACTCTGCAATTTCCACATAGTGCTGCACCGCTACCGGGCCAATCCAACTTGTGAATGTCAATTCCCGATCGAGCAATTCGGGCAAACCCTTAGAAAACTGCTGAGGCCACAGCCACTGCTGCAACTGCACAGGACGTACCAAACTGTCCCGAATCGCAGTCTCCGAAGCTTCAACCTCAATCCGCAATTGGCTTTGTTGAAAATTACCTAGCATAGCAATTTGAAATTTTATATAGGAGCTTAACGTAACTTAAATGTAACGTAATTGCATGGAGTTCGATCGGCCCCACGTACAGTTTTCAGTCGAGATATCGGGGCTAGGACACGGCAGTGTTTAAGGTCAAACGTAATGCCAGTCTTCTGTCTGGCGCTCAAGACCCTGATCCCCCCTAGCCCCCCTTGAAAAAGGGGGGGACAAGATTCTTCTCAAAGTCCCCCTTCTTAAGGGGGATTTAGGGGGATCGGGCCTCGGCGATAAACGAGATATACAAAAAGTTTTAACTTTGCGAAGTTGACACTAATAAACAATGTTGTGTCCCTACAGTATTTAATTCGATCGCACATTAGCGTCCATCCGCATTCATCTACCATGAAAAATTTAAGATTTTCCATAGAAACCAGCATCAAAAACCCCATTTTTGTATCCAATTGTTAAGCTCTGTTGCATTTCATTTAAATCTCCGATTCTCACCCCACAGCACAGAAACTCCGTGATACCATCACATCTGACTGGGTAAAGACTTATAGAAAAAATTGGGAGAAAAGCTTTGACACTACGGGTTGCAGTTGTTGGATCTGGGCCAGCGGGTTCTTGCGCCGCCGAAACATTGGTAAAAGCAGGAATCGAAACTTATTTATTTGAACGCAAATTAGACAACGCTAAACCCTGCGGTGGGGCAATTCCTCTGTGCATGGTTGAAGAATTTGACTTGCCACAAAGTATTATCGATCGCCAAGTCAGAAAAATGAAAATGATTTCCCCCTCCAACGTAGAGGTGGATATCAATATCGAAAACGAACACGAATACATCGGTATGTGCCGCCGCGAAGTCCTTGATGGCTTTTTGCGCGATCGGGCTGCTTCCTTAGGTGCCAAACTGATTAACGGTACTGTTCACACCTTAGAAATTCCAGGCAACAACACCGACCCTTACATTCTCCACTACGCCGACCACTCCAACGGCACCGCTGTGGGAACTCAGAAAACTCTGAAAGTGGATTTGGTAATCGGCGCTGATGGCGCTAACTCCCGCGTAGCAAAGGCGATTGATGCTGGTGACTACAATTATGCGATCGCCTTCCAAGAGCGCATCCGCCTGCCAGAAGATAAAATGGCTTACTACGAAGGTCTAGCCGAAATGTACGTCGGCGATGACGTTTCCACCGACTTCTACGCCTGGGTGTTCCCCAAATACGACCACGTAGCCGTCGGTACCGGCACGATGAAAGTCAATCAAGCCGATATCAAAAAGCTGCAAGCAGGAGTCCGCGCCCGCGCTGCCAAAAAACTCCTCGGCGGTGAAATCATTAAAGTGGAAGCTCACCCCATCCCAGAACATCCGCGTCCCCGCCGGGTTGTTGGCCGAGTTGCTCTTGTAGGTGACGCTGCCGGTTATGTTACCAAGTCTTCGGGCGAAGGTATCTATTTTGCGGCTAAGTCTGGCCGGATGTGCGCTGAAACTATTGTGGAAATTTCCAATAAGGGCGCGCGGATTCCGACTGAACAAGAAATTAAGCTGTATCTGAAGCGGTGGGATAAGGCTTACGGTATTACCTACAAGGTGCTTGACATTTTGCAGCGCGTGTTCTACCGTTCCGATGCTACTCGCGAAGCTTTTGTGGAAATGTGTGCCGATCGCGATGTGCAGAAGCTCACATTCGATAGCTACTTGTATAAGACTGTAGTACCGGCTAATCCCTTGATTCAGATGAAGATTACTGCGAAAACTATTGGTAGCTTGTTGCGCGGTAGTGCTTTAGCTCCTTAATTTTTAACGCACTTGGTATAAAAAAGCGGGCAGTTGTGACTGCTCGCTTTTTTTAGAGCTAAGATTAACGAACCGCGAAGGCGCAAAGGGCGCGAAGGAAGAGAAAGAAGAAGAATTGTTAATTCAAGTTCAATTGCACTAAGGTGTCGGGGGCGAGGAAGTGGGAAATGTGGTAAGCTCGCTCTTCTGTTTTTAGCAGGATTTTTTCGTAGAGGTAGCGCGTAGCTCGATCGCCCAAACTGTCTGCTTGTGATGCTTGGCGCCGCAACAAACCGATAATAGCTTGTTCTGCGACTAAATCGTGTTCCAGCATTTGGCGGCACGAATACACGCCGTCGGCTTCCGGCTCGAAACAGCACAGCTCGGCTAACTTGCTAAAGCTGGCTGCTGGTATGCCTCCCAATCCGTTCAAGCGTTCGCCGAATTCGTGGACGCTATCTTGAGCTTCTCCATAGCTTTCTTCAAAGAATTTGTGCAAGGAGTAAAATTCTGCCCCTTCCACGACAAAATGATGTTTTTGATATTGCAGGTATAGAGCCTGAAAACTCGCCAGCAGCGCGTTCATCCCTTCACAAATCGGTGCACTGACGGAATGTTCTAACAAAATTGGGTTTTCAGCTATGTGACCAAATGGTCTCAATGCACTCTGAATCTGGGCCATTAGTGTTTTCCTCTCAATAGGCTGTTTTGTTGCCAATAGAGTCAGTCTAGCACCCTAAATTTAGCAGTCAAGCAGGGTCTGGCTTCATAGTGATAGAGTTTCGAGAGTAGGAAAATTTTTTTGCAAACCTATTGAGAATTATTAGCAGTTGCGTTATGCTGGAAAAAGATGCTCGTTCTGAATGCTGCCTGAAAGTGGGGCGAATCTTCCGAAGGCAGAAAGCAGCAGGCAAAAGGCTGAATTTTTCAGAAAGGGCTTTTGACAATCCTTGATTCTCTTCTGAAATCTGGCTTTTAACTTCTGCCGGCTATCAGTCCGGGTAAAAATTAATGCAAATTATTATTGTTGTCATAAGATGAATCCAGCCGATCGAGAATTAGAAGTTTGTGAGATTGTGCAAGTTAGTTGGCTAGACAGGTGGCAAGTTTACAAACGCTTGCAAGAACTCGAAATTCCCTGCTGGTGTGCGGTTGACCAACCTTTGCGGGTAAAAGTCAACACTGTCAGACAAGCTGCTCAGGTAATGAGCGTGTTGAGGCAAGTTAGTGCCCCTCGGCGCGAACTGGTGCAGTTGCTGGAGTGCTGCTGGCAAATTGGGTAAAGCCCGAAGGATAAAGCCCGAAGGAAGAAGGAAGTTCGGCAACGGATGCAAGTAACGGATGTAACTGATGTAACGGATGTAACGGAGTTATGACAATGTATAAGTCTGGCAAGCAAGTTTCTGAATTCAGCCTAGAGGGAGAAATCCTCAGCCTGATTATTGAAGATGGTTATAAACTTAAATATTTGCGTATTAGCAGCGATCGCAAAGTAGAGTACCTTGTTAAACTTTCTAAGGAATTACGGTCATTTTTAGCGCCTGTTTTGACTCCTGGGTTGAGAGTTCTAGTTGCAGGTGAGAAAGAACTAAATTTGAAAAACGGTAAAATAAAACTGAAAGCTAGCAGCCTCACTCTGGCTCCGGGCCACAACGATCGATCGCCCGAACACCTCGACTCTACCAGCGTACCTGCTGGGGTACTGACATCCGATGGCGCGATCGGCAAAACCGAATTCAGCTCTCCTAGCGCAGCTAAAACTGTCAAAGCTGCGGCAAAAACTCAAACCAAAATATTAGTATGTCAAAAATCTGACTGCCAAAAGCGGGGCGGCGCAGCAGTCTGTAAAGCTTTAGAAAATGCTTTGAAGGCGCGGGGTTTAGAAGAGCAAGTGACTGTTCAGGGAACCGGATGTCTCAAACAGTGCAAAGCAGCGCCAAATATAGTGGTGATGCCGGACAAAACTCGCTACAGTCGCATCAAACCGGCAGAAGTTGCAGCAATTGTTGACAAACATTTTGCAGTTGTTAAAGTTTAGCCGATCGCAGGAAATCTCGGAATGCCCGAATGTCCGAGTCCCCAATCGGAGAATTTTGCTTGTGACCAATGCCCTGCTTGCCCAATGCCCTGCTTGGCCAAGAACCAATAACCAATAACCAAGAACCAATAACCAATAACCAGGGACTTCCTTTTGGAGAATCTATAAGGATAGACTGTATTTGAGACCCTGTGACTATTGGGATAGAAAGCCATGTCAGAAGCTGATCTTCGAGCCAGTCAGCACCAACTCCACCCTGCTGTTCGATCCGAGAACGAACGATTGCAGTCAAATTTTGCTGCTGCTGGGGGTTTTGAGCCGATCGCCCCCCGTCCGACAGATACTCCCGCAACGGTGCCCCAACAGCCAGAAGAAGACTGGCAAACACTAGATTTTCCCAACGCGATCAGCGTAGATGCAATTCCCACAACACCCTCCCCGAACAATTTGCCATCTCAGACACAGCCGCCAGAGGTGGGATCGCCCGTGATTTCAGACAATCTCAAAAATCTGCTTGGGAATGCCGAACAGGCTAAGAACAAAGGATCGACACCAGTTACCCTCATGCAAGCGCTGCACGAATGCAACCGCGACCTTTTGCAGCGAATCGCTCAGCTAGAAACAGCCCTCGAAGAGTCCCACAACAAATTGGAGAATCGCGAAACGTTACTAGAACAGCGGACTGCTGAACTAGAAAGCATTCAAGAACAATTGACGCGACTGTTTGGGAAAGTGGAAGTTTCCCATCAAACTCTGCAAGGTCAAGAAATTTTAGTGGAAAGTTTAAGCAGTCAGTTGGCAACCAGCCAAACCAGGTTAGCGATTGTGGAGCGAGAATGTGCGTCTACTGTGCAGCGCTACAACGAACAGTTTCACCAGCTAGTAGCTACCGAAAATGTTTGCAGGGAATTGCGATCGCGCTTGCACCGCCAGCAGCGCCACACTCTGCAATTTAAAGCTGCTTTGGAAAAAAGTCTGGAAAGGCCACAGAAATCTCCAATTATTGAGCCACCTCATGATGCGGAGGATAGCGCCCACAAGCAATTAGAATCCTTGCTAGCGGCGGTAAGAAGCTCTCAGAGTCCGCTACCGCCAGCCTTCAACGCTTCCCCTGTCCAAGCTTGGTCAGATCCCGAAGAGTATGTAGAGGCAGCGTTTGCTGAATATGCGATCGATCCTGAATCGATCGCCAATACGGAACTTAACAAATTAGCCCAAGCATCCGGCATTCTATTACAGAAGACCGAAACCTACCAGCCGTTTGAGCCAGAAACAAACTCGCCCCTTGGGGTTGCGGAACCTCAACTACCGGCGGCTGAGCCTGAACCAGAACCAGAAACTGCTGCGCCTACCTTAGGCAGCCAAGAATTGGCCAAGGCGGTTAAAATTTTGAATTCAGTTGAAACTTTTGGGCTTCAGGAAGTGCGATCGAGTGCGGTGAAACCTACAGCACCCGGACAACCCGAGTGGCTGACTTTGATTTCCAATCCGTTGCGCTCTTCTAAAAAACGTCGATCGCTAGCTGAAATTGAATTGCCGAGTTTTCGATAGCAAACGCAAGTTGGTAATTGGTACGTTGTTGGGCTTTAGCCCTCTTTCCGATATCCCAAAAGAGCGCTGAAGCGCAACTACGTACCTAAATTGTCTGACGACAATAAAACTGCATTCGGCTGAAATTGAATTGCCAAGTTTTCGATAGCAAATGCAAGTTGGTAATTGGTACGTTGTTGGGCTTTAGCCCTCTTCCCTAATATTTATAAAGAGCGCTGAAGCCCAACTACATACCTAAGTCTGACGACAATTATCAACTGAAAACTCTTTTTTTCCCTTTCCCATACCGTAGGTGAGAGCATAGCTGGTAGCCAACAGCCACAACCAAACACCCGGATACCTGGGTTCCAACCAAGGCTGTACCTTGCGGGCGAAACTGGGCAGCCATCCGAACAACCAACTAGCTAAAGCCAACAGAGTAAAAGTCAAGTAACTCCCCAACCAGCGCCAAACATCGCGCAAGGTGACAAAATCTAAAATCCACAGCAGGAGAGAAGGATTTTTTCCGGCTGCTTCAATCGCCAATCGATTGAAAGTTAGCCAATCGACTCTATCTTTGATAAAAGTTTCGGCTACGGTGAGTTCTTGTCCTGCCAAAATACCGAAGAAGGTATTGAGAATTGAATTAATTCTCTGGGGTGGCAAACTGCGGCCGGTGGGAACCATCATCCCTTTAGAAAACAGCCAAGTTACTGACACGTTGCTCTGGTAAGCGCGGATTTGGTTTAAGTGATTGGCACTTAATAAATCGTGTTTTAATGCTGTATCCAACAAGTCAGTTAAGCGGAAAAGATTGCGGACGAGGGATCCGAAACCGGTGAATACTAAGGGAGATTGCAAAGATGCTGCATCGCCGATCGCAATTAGGCGATCGACTGCCACGGCGCGATCGCTGCTGTTGCTGCTAAAATGCCCCGGAATATAACCAAAAGTCGGCTTTTTCCACACCAATTTGTCGATATCGCAGCGGCGGTACTCCGGCAAAATAGTGAAAAAGTCCTCGTACAGTTCTAGCAAAGAACCGGGATTTTCGGGATGTACTTGGTGGTAGTGAAAAAGATAAACGGTGAGTTCTCCACCAGCAGCGGGAAACAGTTCCCAAATGAGCTGGCGTCCCCGGGAGATGTCGCCGTGACTGTAGAGAACATCCCCGTAGTCGGAATCCCAAACTCCAGGCTCAAATCCTCCGTCAATGACAGCTCCGACGGTGGGGCAAACGCTGTCAAATGCCCGCCCTCCGTTCAATTGCCAAGCGATGGGAGAAGCTGAACCCATGGCATCGACGAGCAGTCTGGCGGAGGTTGTGCGATCGGCTTTTGTCGGCAAGTGGGTGGCCTGAACCACTACTTTTTTCGCTTCAACATCGGCTCTAACAAACTCAGTTTCGTCCCAAATTTCCCCACCAGCTTCTGTTAGCTTAACTCCCGCCAAATACAGCAATTTCTCGCCATCTAAAGCTATATTTAGCACCTTCGGCGTGTGCAGGACTGGGGCTTGAGCAACGGGCGGATTGTTAGCATCAAAAAACTTGTTATAGCCATCTTTGTATTCTCGCGCAATCAAAGTTTCGATTTCCGCAGCCGTAAACAAACCCAAATCAATTAAGCTTTGAATTTCATCCCGCGAAATATTCCACTCGCGATTCATCCGCCCGAAAGGCATTCTTTCCAGCAGCAGCACTCGGTAGCCCAATCTCGCCATGACTGCGGCGTGAATTACCCCCAAAGCCCCGCCAATATAAATCAAGTCGTAAACAGTATCCCTAGAATCGGACACCGCAACTGTACTTTTTACATTCTTCTTAACATCCGTTACATCCGCTACATCTTGTACAGTGCTCGTTGCCGAACCTTCTTCTTTCAAAAACACTACTTGCTTTGGCGCTTGAGGATTGCGAGTACCTTCACGCCAGCGCTGCTCCCACCAGTAGACGCGCTGTAGGTCGTAGTCGCCTTTGGGCATTTTTTGGAAGTATTTGACGGTGAGGGGGTAATAGGGGGCAAGAGCTTCAAAAATTGACTGTTTGGAGAGGTCTATGACAGGGGGTTGGGGGTATCGCTCTGGAAACTTGTTTCTTACAGCCAGATTCAGAGCTTCTAGGAACTTTCTTTCTCCAGCGGGCGCGTCTTCTAGACGAAAGACTTTTAGATAGGTTGTACGCTGGACTGACCAGACAAAGGTCGAAAGTTCTGTCGATCGCGAATTGCGGTTTTCGGAATTGCTACCAGTGAATGTCGGTTTTAGATTAGCATTTTGAGCTCCAGATTTGACCAATTCGGCTGTTGTGACGTTGGAAAGCAGGCGAAAACCGTCAGGAGTAATAATTTTTTCTCCGATTCCGGGATCGAATTCCTGTTGCAACCAAGTGCAGACGGCTGCTGTATCCGGTGTGGGGACTTCTAAATAAAGAATTTCTTGCATTTTAATGTCTCAATTCTCAATAAATTCATAAAGATGGGGGAGTTGACAAGGGAGCAAAGTAGGCTATACTCCCAAATACTTATTTAGTTTTAAATAAGTTTACATTGTTCTCAGATTTTTAGCTAATTGCCTGGAAACCCCGCAGTGGCTGAATATCTATTCCCTTGGGTATGCAATATCATGAATTATCCCATTCCTACGAATCCTCAAGAAATGATTGCTTTGCGACAGCAGCCGCTGAATGAAGAATTGGTGGCATCTGCGATCGTGGGTGTGGTTCAGATTGCCCGATCGCGATCGCAGTCTTTGGATGAGTTAAAGGCTGAGGTACTGGCGGACGACAATCTGCTCGATTTGACTCAAAGGCGTTGGCTGAGTGAGATTGTGGCTCAAGCTTGGGAAAATTTACCTTAGAGTAAACTGCTAAAATACTCATAGCCTTGTTCAGAAAGATGAGGTACTGATGGGCATAGGCCTCCGTGGGCATAGGGCATACCTCGCTTTTTCGAGAAAGGCTATACCTAATTATAAGTAAACTTAAAATGGTACAAACAAGATTAAAATCCTTAACTATAGAAGAGTTTCTCCAACTCCCAGAAACTAAACCTGCCAGCGAATACATTGACAATCAAATTATTCAGAAGCCAATGCCACAGGGAAAACACAGTGCAACTCAATGTGAACTAATTATTTTTATTAACGCTATATTGAAACCCAAAAAAGTTGCACGGGCATTTCCAGAACTCCGGTGTACCTTTGGTGGCAGGTCAACAGTGCCTGATGTTTCAGTATTTGTCTGGAACAGAATTCCTGCCGATGATAACGGCGAAATTGCTAATGCTTTTCCCCTAGCTCCTGATTGGACAATTGAGATTTTGTCGCCAGACCAAAGTCAGACTAAAGTTACTAAAAATATTCTGCATTGCTTAAATCATGAAACTCAAATGGGCTGGATGATCGATCCTGACGAACAATGTGTTTTTGTTTATCTTCCCCAGCAACAGACAGCAGTATTTGATCGACCAGAAATGCTGCTACCTGTGCCGTCCTTCGCTAGCGAACTGCGGTTGAGTGTCGGAGAACTGTTTGGCTGGCTGCTGAAATAATCTTCGGTAGGAAGAAGGAAGTTCGGCAACAAGCAATGTACGGGATGTAACGGATGTAAAGGAAGCACAAGAGAGTAATTTTGGCACGGAGACACGGATTAAATATTGCCAAGGTCAACCCACAACAGTCAACTGACTAACGCAATTCAACTTCTCGCTTAACTTCTTCCAGAACCCGATCGCCCCGCGTCAACCGATATTCGGCGCGCCACACTCCGGGAATGAGGGGAGAATTTGTGCTGTTTTTTTTGCCGACATAACCCAACCAAGTGCGGTTGGGGGCTGGAATTTCCTTGCTGGTATTGACGATAGTTTTGCCATCGGGTGCAAAGATTTTGTATTGTTCGCGATCGCCCTTAAGGACTCCGTAACTCTGCACCCAAAACAATAAAACCGGGCTGTTTACAGGTAATTTAGTCTCAGAAAATTGTCCCGCCCAGACAGTGTTCTCATCCGGCGGCTTGGGGGCAAAACCGGCGCGAATTAAACCGGTGGGAACATAGTCGATCGGCTTGTCCCAAATTGGATTGCGGGCAGTGTTGCAACCTAATTTGGCATCGGGGCCGACAAACGGATCTACTGGCTTGCCTTGGTACCGAAAAGTGACGTGTACGTGGGGGAAAGATGCCATACCTGAGTTTCCTACCATCCCCAAAACAGTACCTTTTTGTACTTGCATTCCCGGTTTTACAACCACGCTGTTTTGGCGGAGGTGACAATATTGGGCTTCCCAGCCTGCGCCGTGATCGATTACCATCCCGTTGCCACATTCTGTACCTGCGACGTTGGTTTTGTCTGTCTGGTTTTGCAAACGCCGATCGACTACGCCATCTCGCACTCGCAAAACTTTGCCCGCAGCGGAGGCGACAACGGGGACTCCTTTAGCCATTGCTTTGGCGTCGGGAATGGCAAAATCTATGCCGTCGTGCCCGTCGTAGGTTTGTCGCCCGCAGCCGAATTCAACGGCGGCAGGGCTTGGATCGCGATCGAAATAGTGCATCACAAAACAGTCTTTTCCTAGGGTACAGGCGATCGGCTGACCGAATTTGGGGTTGTTGGGCTGTTGGGCGACTGCTGAGGAGACGAGGCGTTGGGCGATCGTGTTGGCTTGGGCGATCGGCGCATTAACTCCGGTGTTATTACCACAACTAGAAATACTTGTCAACCCCACGGTCAACAAAATTGTAGAAATCTGTTTTTTTGATAGTAAAATCATTCGCCAGTGGGATGTAAAGCTGAGGTGGGTAGTGAAAAATCAATTAATCATTCAAAATATACTTGCTCAGGAATCTAGACGATCGATCGGGCATTTTCGTTTCCTAGATTTGTTGTATTATTGTCTGTTTTTGATAATTAATTGTTAATTACTTAAAAAATGCTCTCTAAAATTCGATCGCTAATTTCGATAATTCGGCTTGGTGGGCTGGCTGTTGCTGGTTTGGCGATGTGGGCATTTGCCACCATTGCCCATGAGGTTTTGGACTCGGAAACAGACGCTTTCGATAAATCAATTTTACTATATCTCAGGAGCCTGCACGATCCGGTGCGCGATCGCATCATGCTCGCCTTGACATCTTTGGGGGAACCAAATTTGCTGCTGATGCTGAGCGTGAGTTTGGGTATCATATTGTGGGTACGCAAACATCGATCGGAAGCCATAACTATCGCAATTACCGGCGCTGGGGCTGTTGGTTTAAATATGCTTTTAAAACAACTCTTTGCGCGCGATCGACCTCAACTTTGGGAGCGTGCAGTTGAGGTAAAGTTTTACAGTTTTCCTAGCGGACACGCAATGATTTCAATGGTTGTTTATGGTTTGCTAGGATATTTTTTGGCTGCGCGCTTTCCCAGACAGCGCTGGTTGATTTACGGCTTGACAGTTGTATTAATTGCTGGCATTGGTTTGAGCCGGCTTTATCTCGGAGTTCACTGGCCTACGGATGTTATTGCTGGTTATATTGCGGGTTTTGTGTGGCTGCTTGCTTGCATTCTTAGTTTAAAAGTATGGAAGCAGTTTCATGATTCTCGTCCTGTTCCTGAAGAGAAGTTTTTGTCACCTGACTATCAAAATATGGCTGAAAAATAACCATAATCAAGGTTCGTAGTGAGGACTTTAGTCCGCATTTAAGAAGGACTAAAGTCCTCACTACGAACCAGGAAGAACAAGGTTCGTAGTGAGGACTTTAGTCCGCATTTAAGAAGGACTAAAGTCCTCACTACGAACCAGGAAGAGCAAGGTTCGTAGTGAGGACTTCAGTCCCCATTTAAGAAGGACTAAAGTCCTCACTACGAACCAGGAAGAGCAAGGTTCGTAGTGAGGACTTCAGTCCCCATTTAAGAAGGACTAAAGTCCTCACTACGAACCAGGAAGAGCAAGGTTCGTAGTGA
>NZ_JAHREU010000041.1:0-34340 GCF_020883145.1 Microcoleus sp. CAWBG27 | reverse complement strand
TCGTAGTGAGGACTTCAGTCCCCATTTAAGAAGGACTAAAGTCCTCACTACGAACCAGGAAAAGCAAGGTTCGTAGTGAGGACTTCAGTCCCCATTTAAGAAGGACTAAAGTCCTCACTACGAACCAGGAAAAGCAAGGTTCGTAGTGAGGACTTCAGTCCCCATTTAAGAAGGACTAAAGTCCTCACTACGAACCATGAAGAACTATTTTTTTAAGGACTAAAGTCCTCACTACGAACCAGGAAGAACTATTTCCTTTTGGGTAAAACACATGGCAATTCCTTTTTCGTAGTAAGCCGCCTCATTAATAAAAATTGGATATACGGTTGATTTGCCTTCATACAAGACAGACTCGCCCTCAAAGGTTAAAAACATCGGATCGCCCGGATTCAAGCCTTCATAATCTCTCGATTGTAGCTGGGGATGAATCATTGCCTGAATTTCTCCAGAGTTGTTTCTCGGATAGTCGATCGCCCGAATGCTTTGATAAATAGTCAGGGAATTATTGACAACGGGCATTGTGCCTAGATTGTAGGCTTCTGTGCAATCTAATATTGTCCCAATAACTTGCTCGGTTTGCTGAAATAAAGACGCATCTAACACGCCTTGCGCGACTGCGCCAACTTCCAGCGTACCGCCTAACTCAGAAATCGATCGCAACAAAGGACTATCTTGATGATTGCTTGGCGAAGCCAGTAGCTTGAGGTGAGGATAGACAGAGGTTAAATAAGCTGCTAGTTGCAGGTTAAAGGGATGCTGGCTGGCGAGAATAAATGTTAGCCCCATGTTCGATGTGGTGCTGTGCAAATCCACGATTAAGCTTTGTCGATCGGTGTTTTTTGAGCTAAAAATGTGATATATCTCTTTCGCCCGCTGGGCTTCGTAGCTGGAGAGGCGAGGATTTTCTAAATCTTGCTGGCGAAAGCAGCGGTTGAGGTCGATGTCGATGTAGCGTCTGCCAATTTCGCAGGCTTGGGGATTGGCTAACATGGTAATTGTTTCAAAAGTCGATCGCCCAATTAACTCTGGCGCGCGATCGAACTTCTTCACAAGGTATACTCCTGTGAGTTCGTTTCCGTGGGTTCCTCCCACTATGGCAACACGTTTAATTTGATTCATAAAAATTAATACCGGATGCGGGAAACTCAGCGACTTTAGTCCTGAGAGGGAAGCGGCACGGGGACTGAAGTCCCCATGTTCTTTCTTGTTGCTATTTTTATTGAAATATTGTATTATGTTCGACAAGTGAGTAAGAACAAACATCTACGTGTTGAGACATCCTAGTACGGAGAAATTCCCGCCCCTGGAAACAACGGTTAGGCACAAGCTTGATGACAGTATGACAGTAAAGGGCAAATAATAGCAGGTTGTTGAGCGTACCGCATTTTGGCTTAGTGATGGTTCAGAAAGCGTTAAAATGACAAAAGTAGCTAGAAACCCAAACTTGATTTGGGCGACTAAGTAGACGGTGCTTGGCCATCGTAGCGAGAATCAGACTTTAGTAATAATTAAAGTTATTCTGTCAGCAGAATCTCAGCGGCTTTAGCCCTGAGAGTGTCAAAAACAAACAAGTTTCTATGCCAAGCCTAGCATCATTTGCGTTCTCTTGGTAACACATACCTCAGAAACCCGGTTTCTTTCCATATTTATCGTCACCCAACCATAAACTCATAGAAACCCTGTTTCTCGCCAGATGCACAAATAACTGATATATGTTATTGCGAGGCACGAACCAATCGCCAAGACTAAGATTGCTTCGTGCCTCGCAATGACAATTTTGGACGTTTATTTATGATAGAAACCCGGTTTCTCACCTTGATGCGGTTCCTTAGGAATGAAAAATAAATAAGGTGACTAATTTGAGGAATACTCTACCTCGCATCAAGGCTTCTGGGCTGTAATTGTGCAAGTTATTGATTTTTCATTCCTTATATCGACGCGCCAATTTTTCCGGATTTTCCAAATCCCTGCCCGAATAGAAACACAACACCAGGGAAACACACGCGGAGACTAAGGATATGACGCGCGATGAAGCACTACGACGAATTAATCTAGCTACTGATGAAAAATTTACAAAACTTGATTTGTCGGGATTGGAGTTGCCGGAATTACCACCGGAGATTGGCAAATGTACCCAGCTTGAAAGTTTAGATTTAAGCAATATAGGTTTAACAGAAATCCCAGAAATTATCTGCCAACTATCGCATCTGTCAGTGCTTGACTTAAGTTACAATCAGATTGCAGCTATCCCAGATTTTATCGCCCAACTATCGAATCTGACAGACCTTGACCTCTATAATAATCGGATTGCTGTCATCCCAGAAGCACTCGGAAAACTGTCAAAGCTGAAACTGCTCGATCTCAGTTACAATCAGATTACCGAAATCCCCGACTCTCTCGCCCAATTGTCGAATCTGACAGACCTCGACCTGTATAATAATCAGATTACCGAAATCCCAGAATCTCTCGCCCAATTGTCGAATTTGACAAAGCTTTACCTCACGAACAATCAGATTGCCGCTATCCCAGAGGCGCTAGGAAAATTAGGGAATTTGACACAGCTTAATCTCAGTAAAAATCAGATTGCAGCAATCCCAGAGGATCTCGCCCAATTGTCGCATTTGACAGAGCTTTACCTGCGATACAATCAGATAACAGAAATTCCAGAGGATCTCGCGCAACTCTCGAATCTGTCACAGCTTTACCTCAGCAGCAATCAAATTACAGAAATTCCTGAGAATCTCGCCCAAATGTCGAATCTGAGACAGCTTTACCTGAATGATAATCAGATTACAGCAATCCCAAGGGCGATCGACTGTATGGAGAATCTAGAAAAACTAGATTTGCGGGGCAATCCGATTCTAAGGTAAATTTGATATGCTCGGTGGAGCGATCGCCACCGCGCAGAAATCGATCGCATTATAGTTTCTCATCAAACCGATGATAGAAAGGGTGAGGCTGTATTAAGAGTGTAGATTTTGCGATCGCAACGATCGAGTATTTGCATAGCCTTTTTCCTCCCCAGATTATGTGCGGGTGGCCAGAAACCGGGTTTTTACGAAACGGGTGGCCAGAAACCGGGTTTTTACGAAAATAATTGGTGATAGCGCAGAAACTCAAAAAAACCCGGTTTCTTAGATTGTGACGTGCGTGAGCTCGAATTCGATCGCCCCCCCGTGGACAGGATGAAGCATTTGGACATGAAACATCGCGTTTTTAACTAAAACTGTCGCCCAAATGCTTCATCCCTACGAGCTCCTCGATCGCACCAAAATAAACATTTCTCGCAATCATCTTTATCGCTGCAACAAAATGTAGGGGTGAAGCATTTGGGCGACTATTCATGTTTCCCACCAGGGATTCTATGCCCAAATGCTTCACCCAGCCCCAGCGAGAGATTCGCGATCGCCCCCGTTGAAGAGGATGAAGCATTTGGACATAAAACATCGGATTTTCCCGATAAATTGTCGCCCAAATGCTTCATCCCTACGTCTCTTCCCCACCAAGCGAAAAATCCTGTCACAATAAAATAGAAGACTACGGCGAGATAAAAAATATGACGCGAGAAGAGTTGTTGCAGTTAATCGACAAAGCGGCTGATGAGGCCTGGACAGAATTGGATTTGGCGGGGTTGGGGTTGGAGGAATTGCCACCGGAGATTGGCAAGTGCACGCAGCTTGAGAAGTTGGTGTTGGGGAAATTTGATATGATAGTTTCATCGATCGCACTATTCGACATTCCGTAAATTACCAGCTATGAACATTCAGTTAGTTGACTCCTTAATTCAAGTCATCGAGTCGCTGACACCTGAAGAGAGTTTGCTGTTCCAAGAAAGACTCTCGGCTAGGGTGATTCAGAGTACGCCTGGAGTGTGTGGAGGATATGCCCGAATTCGCAACACTCGCATTCCGGTTTGGACGCTGGTTTCGCTGAAGCAACAGGGTGCTGATGAGGGCGAATTACTTCGTAATTATCCGGGTTTGTCGGGTTTCGATTTAGAGAATGCTTGGCGTTATTACGATCGCCACCGCGCAGAAATCGATCGCACTATAGTTTCTCATCAAACCGATGATTGAAATCACAAGATCCACAAAAAGACAAGAGAAACTTGACTTTTACTAATTAATTAAGTTGTCGTATTCTGCGTGAGTACCAATCCAGAACCAGAGAATTCCTTGCTTGATTTCTATACCCAAAGCTCTATGACTTTGCCCAGCTCGAACTGACCAATATTTGCCAACTTTTTTGAAGTGTAAAGATGGGTGACTAGGATCGACTTTGAGGAGTTCATAGGCGCGATCGGCGGTGGATTGCACATTTTCTGGGAGTGCAGCGTAGCAATTCCAAAAACGACGGGTTGTATAGTGCATTAGATTACTCGGTATTGCCCTGATTCAAAGTCAGCTAGTGCTTCTTCTGCCAGAGTATCGAGTTTACCGCCAAGGATGTCTTGTTCGAGCTGTTCGCTCCAGCGTTGATATTCTATATCTAGGAGCCATTGCACCAGTTTTTGATAGTCGCCGGGAGGTAGTTTGAGGATTGCGGCTTCGATTTGTTCAATAGTGGACATAGAATCTATAAGTTTGCGTTGCTGGTTAATTATAGCTTGAGGGCTGATGTGCGAGTGGCCAGAAACCGGGTTTTTGCCAGAATTGTTGGTGATAGCCCAGAAACTCCAAAAAACCCGGTTTCTTAGATAACGCGCGGGTGGCCAGAAACCGGGTTTTTGCGAGAATACTTCGCTACAGTCGTAGAAACTCAAAAAAACCCGGTTTCTTAGATTCCTCGCGGGTAGCCAGAATAACTGTCAACTGTCAACTGTCAACTGTCAACTGCTATCCACCAACCAAAAAATCCTGTCACAATAAAATAGAAGACTACGGCGAGACAAAGGACATGACGCGAGAAGAGTTGTTGCAGTTAATCGACAAAGCGGCTGATGAGGGCTCCACAGAATTGGATTTGGCGGGGTTGGGGTTGGAGGAATTGCCGCCGGAGATTGGCAAGTGCACGCAGCTTGAGACGTTGGTTTTGGGGAAGTGGGATGAGGAGAAACAACAAATTCTTGGGAATAAGTTAACTGAGTTTCCTGATGTTATTCTTCAATTAACGAACTTAAAAATACTTTCCCTCCGTCAAAATCAGATTACCTCCATCCCAGAGGCGATCGCGCAATTGTTTAATCTGACACAGCTTGACCTCAGTCGCAATCATCAGATTACGGCAATCCCAGAGGCGATTGGACAACTGTCCAATCTGACAGAACTTGACCTCGATTTCAATCAGATTACGGCAATCCCAGAGGCGATTGGGCAACTGTCCAATCTGACAGAACTTAACCTCCATTCCAATAGGATTACCTTCATCCCAGAGTCGATCTTCAAACTGTCCAATCTGACACAGCTTGATCTTGGTCGTAATCAGATTACCCTCATCCCAAAGTCGATTTTCAAACTGTCCAATCTGACAGAACTTAACCTCCATTCCAATAAGATTACCTTCATCCCAGAGTCGATCTTCAAACTTTTCAATCTGACACGGCTTGATCTTGGTCGTAATCAGATTACCCTCATCCCTGAAGCGATAGCCAAACTGTCCAACTTGACACAACTTTGCCTCGGTTACAATCAAATTACTGAAATTTCCGAGGCAATCCTGCAACTGTCGAATCTGACACAGCTTGAGCTCCATTTCAATCAGATTACCTTAATCCCAGATGCAATCGTCAAACTGTCAAATCTGACAAAGCTTAACCTTGATTTCAATCAGATTACGGCAATCCCAGAGGCGATTGGGCAATTGTCCAATCTGACACAGCTTAACCTCGGTCACAATAAGATTACGGTCATCCCAGAAGCGATTGGGCAACTGTCCAATCTGACAGAGCTTGACCTCGGTCACAATAAGATTACGGTCATCCCAGAGGCGATCGGCAAACTGTTTAATTTGACATGGCTTGACCTCAATTTCAATCAGATTACCGTCATCCCAGAGGCGATCTTCAAGCTGTCCAATTTGACATGGCTTGACCTCGGTAACAATCAGATTACTTTCATCTCAGATGCGATTAGACAACTGTCGAATCTGACAGTGCTTTACCTCGAGGACAATCAGATTGAAAAGATTTCTGAATACTTAGAAACCATCCCAAAACTTGAAACACTCGACCTTCGCGGCAATCCCTTACCCATTTCTCCAGAAGTTCTCGGCGACAAAGAAAACCCCAGCACTCCCGCCGCCATCTTCAACTATCTCCGCCAACTTCGCAACAAAGTCCGCCCCCTCCACGAAGCCAAATTCCTGATCCTGGGACAAGGTAGCGTCGGCAAAACCTCCCTCATCAACCGCCTCACCCACAACCAATACAACCCCAACGAACCCCAAACCGACGGACTCAACATCACAAACTGGCAAATTACAGTCAACACCAAACCAGTCAAACTCAACGTCTGGGACTTCGGCGGACAAGAAATCTACCACGCCACCCACCAATTTTTCCTCACCAAACGCAGCCTCTACCTCCTCGTCTCCAACTGCCGCACCAGCGAAGACGAAAACCGCCTCGAATACTGGCTGAAACTGATCGAAAGCTTCGGCGACGCATCCCCCGTCATCCTCGTCGGCAACAAGTGCGACGAACAACCCCTGGATCTCAACCGCAAAGCCTTGCGCGATAAATATCCCAACATCAAAGCGATTATCGAAACCTCCTGCCAAAGCGGCACCGGAATCGACGAACTCCGCAGCGCCATCCACACCGAAATTTCCCAGCTCAAAGAAGTTTACGACCTTTTGCCGCTAAGCTGGTTCCAAGTCAAGCAGCGCCTGGAAAACCTCGACAAAGACTTCATCAGCATCAGCGAATACGCCACCATCTGCGCCACCGAAAACATCCTCGCAGAAACCGACCAAACCCAACTACTCGGACTGCTGCACAACCTGGGCATTGTCCTCAACTTCCGCGAACACCCCATCCTGCAATCCACCAACATCCTCAATCCCCACTGGGTGACAGAAGGCATCTATGCCCTCCTCAGCGACGACGCACTCAAAGTCAAAACCAAAGGCATTCTCACCTACGCAGAACTCAGCCGCATCCTCGACTCAACTAAATATCCCAGCCACCGTTACAACTGTCTCACCGAGTTGATGGGCGAATTTCAACTCTGCTTCCCCCTCAGCCATTGTCCCGCGCCGACTTTCCTCATCCCCGGCATTTTGCCCAAAGAAGAACCGGAAAACACCCAACTCGAAGGCGAAACCCTGGAATTTCAATATCACTACCGCATCCTCCCGGACAGCATCCTCTCCCGTTTCATCGTCCTCATGCACGAGAAAATCCACAACAGCACCCACTGGCGCACGGGGGTAATGCTGGAGTACACGGAAGGCACTGAGGTGTATAATATCGCCCGAATTAAGTCTGATCCGGAAGATGAAAAAATCTCGATCGCGGTTAGCGGGCGGGAATCGACGCGGCGTTCTTTCCTCAGCATGATTCGGGATACGTTTACCAAAATCCACAATTCTTTTGCGAATCTGGAAATCAGTCAATGGGTGCCGGTTCCCGGTTATCCCGATGCCGATCCGCTGGATTACGAAGAGTTGCTAGGATTGGAGGAGATGGGCGAGACTAAGGTTCGGGTGGGGAAACTTAAAAAGAGTTGGGATTTGCGGCCGTTGTTGGATGGCTATGAGTCGATCGAACTTCGGCGCAGAAGGCAAATGGGCGATGAAAAATACGGAAGAGAATATGATGACCTTGTAGATATCGCTAAACTAGCTGTTAGTAGACCTATTATTAATAAAGCCGAAGCAAAAATGACTCAAAATTCTTCTGAAACCAACAACTTTCAAGGTGCTTTTCAAGGTGCTAACTTTTCCGGCAATATCGGCGGTTCATCGAACAGCGCGGCAGTTGACAATCAATCCGTGCAAAACAACAACGCGAATACTGCGGAAATCCTCAAACTAATTTCATCGATGCGTGAAACCGCGAAGCAGTTTCCTGAAGACATCCGCGAAGGGGTAATTATTGATATTGAAGATGTCGAAGCGGAAATTAAGAAACCGGAAAGCCAATGGAGTAAAGCTAGGTTAAAGAAGAGCTTGACTGCGATGATTGGGGCGGCTACTGCGATCGGCATTGGTGTCGCTGGCGTGACTGATTTTGCCAATAGTGCGATCGATTTAGGTCAAAAAGTGGGTATTGAACTCAAGCTACCTTCCGCACGGTAAATTAGATGCAGTTTGTTTCATAAAAACATCCCAAAATGCTGTAGGGGCGGGTTCACCAACCATCTAGGAATTTTTAAAATAATCTCAAAAACCCGCCCCCTCCCTGCGATAATTTATGTGAACATTCCATCATGAATTTACGGTATAATTTATGCGAACATTCCACAATAAATTTACGGTACATTTTTATTGTTCGTAGGTGGGGGCGGGTTTTTGAGATTATTGATTGCGATCGTAAATGGTTGGTGAACCCGCCCCTACAAATATGGTTTATTAGAAATGTAATAACCTGTCCTAATACGGCGGTTGCTATACATTCGGATGTAAATTATGATAAGGGCGATAGATCGCGAATCATGAAATATGTTTGCTACTTGTTGCTATTAATCGGTTTTTTCTGCGCCGCGCTTCCGGCTGAGGCTTCTGTATGTCGCCACGATCGAGGGCGCGAGATTTGCATTGTCGATATCAAGCGCAGTGCGAAAAACTACTGGGAATACAGGGTGATTTTGAGTGTTGATGGAGTCAAGCAGCCTCTGGAAGTCTACAATTGCCGCAGCCGCAGTACGGTTAAGCAAGATGGCACTGTTTTGGGGTTTGGACAAAACAACCCTGGTGAATTTGTCTGCCGTTTTTTCAATAAGAAATAGAAAACTTTTTCAATCAATTCTTGTTGGTGCAATCAGATGTCTTATCTTATCATGACTGTCTGTCTGTTTTGCTCTTCTTTTTTCTTTTATCTGTTTTATGTGCGGTACTGGAAATGGCGGGACTGTATTGAGGCGGCTAATTCTAGTTGTACGACTCCAGATGGCGATGTTCTGATTGGCGGTGGTGCTTTTTGGATTGTTCCAGCAGTTGTATTTTTTCTGCCTTTTGCTGTTATTCTCTGCTTAAATTTCTGGAGGAAAGGTAGAGTTGCAGAAGGGGATAATGATAATCAGAGATGAATCATTTTGTTTCCGGCTGTATCGGATTTTTTTGACCACAGAGGGCGCAGAGGGCGCAGAGGGAGAGATATAGAGAAATGAATAATTCAGATGTTACCGGATTTGATGTCATCTAGACTCAATATTGTTAGGGTGTTCCGCATTTAAATTGTATGTTTGGGACGGGCTAGAAGCCCATCCCACAAGAGTTGGAGAAGAGAGACGGCGGTTGAAACCGCGTCTACACAAACGAAACCCGCCTCCGCGGGTTGAAGACGGCGATTAGAATTGTCCGTCTACTGCTGATACGCAGCGTTCGCAAATTGCTGGATGTTCGATCGACTCTCCGACGTGAGTCGAGTAGTTCCAGCAGCGATCGCACTTTTGGCCGTCTGCTTTGACTACACCAATCGCTAACTCTGGAGATTGGTAACTGTAGGGCAATTCCTGCATCACTGCATTGGATTCTATCAGTTCTACTTCTGATGTAATGAACAAGTAGCGCAGTTCGTCTACACCGTTGCTAGCACTTGCAGAATGGTGGTGTACGGCTATTTCGGCAGGAATTTCTGCTTTGGGCGCGATCGCACTTATTTCTGCTTTCGGGATTTGGGGTGTTTCTGCTAACGCTTGTTCGACTGGGGCTGTTTCTATTGGTACAAGGGCTGTCTCTACTGGCAGTGAAAGCACAATCGCCTCTGTTTCTACAAGCATCAATGCCTTTGATTTTCCAAGTACGTCTGCTGTCAGGGAATCTATTGTTTGTGCCATTTCTTGGCGGCTTTCTGCAAACAGTAAGTGACGGAAAGCAAACCACATTGTAAACAAGATACCGATGACTTCAAACAAGCCGCCCAACAGCGGAATCTGATTCATTGTATCCAAAACTGCTAGGGTTACTCTCGCAGTTATCGCCACAGAAGCTAACAGCCCCAGCGCTACCAGCACTTTTTGGTATTCTGTGAAAAAGTTGCCAGCGTAGTTAGGCAAATCCGCCACAAACTGGGCGCTTTTATCTAACATTTCCTGCAAATCTAAAGCCGATGCTTCTGGGGCAGAATACTCTACTATTTCAGAAGCTGCATCGCCCTGGGCGACAGTTTCTTCTTCAACATGAACTGTCTTTTCTGTCAAGACTTTGGCAACACTTGCTGCTTGGGCTTCTTGTTTGTCTTGTACTGCTTTGGCTTTCTCTTCTTCTGCTAGTTGGATGGCTGCGTTTTGCGATCGCACGTAATCCACCAATTCTTCGCTGCTGGGATTCAAACCTTGCAATTGCGCTCTTTTGGCAGCATCGGGAACGTATAATAAAACCTTAGCTTCCAAAGAAGAACCGATCGCCTTTTCAGTCCTCGCCTGTTCTAAAACCTTGTTAACTTCGCCGCGTACTTGCCGCAAATACTGCCAGCGAGTCGCCAATTCTGGATTGTGCCATGCAGGATCGAGTTGCACCCAACCAGCTTCAAATACTGATTTGTAGGGAGTTGGATAGGGAAGATACTGCCAAATATCTTCAGCCATGTGACACAACACAGGTGCGATCGCCCTTGCTAAATTCTCGACTGCGATCGCAATTACTGTCTGACAACTGCGGCGGCGACGCGCATCTGTCGCGCTGATGTAAAGTCGATCTTTGGCAACATCCAAGTAAAAATTAGATAAATCCACCGTGCAGAAATTCTGTACAGTTTGGAAGAATCGCGAAAATTGGAAACTTTCAAAAGCTTCTTGAACTTCCGCAAAAACTTCGCCCATTCTGTGCAGCATATAGCGATCGAGTTCTGGCAATTCCTCGAAAGCGATGGCATCTTTTGCCGGATCGAAGTCGTGCAAATTCCCCAGCAAAAACTTCGCTGTATTCCGAATCTTGCGGTAAACATCCGATTGCTGTTTGAGGATGTTTTTGCCTAAAGGCACGTCGGCGGAGTAGTCTACCGAAGACACCCACAATCGCAAAACATCGGCGCCATATTCCTTGATGACTAACGCCGGATCGACGACATTGCCTTCAGATTTGCTCATCTTGCGGCCTTTTTCATCCAGCACAAAACCGTGAGTCAAAACTGTTTTGTAAGGAGCGATGCCGTTAGTTGCTACACTGGTGAGCAAGCTCGATTGAAACCAGCCGCGGTGTTGGTCTGAACCTTCCAAATAGATATCAGCAGGATAGTTTAATTCCGATCGCCCTTTCGCCACAGCAGCCCAGGAAGAACCGGAGTCAAACCAGACATCCATCGTGTCGGTTCCCTTGCGGTAAGTGCGGCCGTTGTTGCGGTAAGATTCCGGTAGCAATTCGGCGATCGACATTTCCCACCAAGCATCAGAACCTTTGTCAGCAAAGATAGCTTGCACGTGCGAGATCGTCTCTTCATTTAACAGAGGTTCGTTGGTTTCTTCGTCGTAAAAGACGGGAATCGGCACGCCCCAAGTCCGCTGGCGAGAAATACACCAATCCGATCGATCGCTAACCATAGCCGTGATCCGATTTTCCCCTTGGGCAGGAATCCAATTCACACCGGAAATTGCTTTTAATGCTTCGTCGCGGAACCCTTCAACGGATGCAAACCACTGTTCAGTCGCCCGAAAAATCGTCGGCTTTTTAGTCCGCCAATCGTAAGGATACGAGTGAGGATAAGCTTCCTCTTTAATCAAACAATTTGCTTCCGCAAGGGCATCAATGACTGCGGCATTGCCATTTCCGAGGACATTTAAACCTGCAAACTGTCCTGCTTCGGCGGTGAAATTTCCGTTTTCATCGACGGGGGTTAAAACTGGCAAACCGCAGCGTTTTCCGACGATAAAGTCTTCTTGTCCGTGGCCGGGTGCAGTGTGCACCAATCCGGTTCCTGAGTCAGCGGTAATGTAGTCGCCGCCGGCAACGATCGGGCTTTCGCGATCGAACAGGGGATGTTTGTAGGTGCAGCCTTCTAATTCTTTGCCTTTGAAAGTGGCGAGTATTTTTAATTCCGTGTTGAAAGTTGCCGACAGTCGATCGACCGCATCGACAGCAACTAACATAAATTGTTGGGCGATGTGCGAATCTGCCGGCGGTTCCACCACTGCATACATCAGTTCGGGATTAACTGCGATCGCCAAGTTAGCCGGAATCGTCCAGGGGGTAGTCGTCCAAATCGCCGCCCAGAGGCTCGGCATATAGCGCTTGAGCTTCGTTTGCAGGGATTTTGACAATTTTCTGACGTGAAAGCCGACGTAGATGCTGCGCGAAACGTGGCCTTCGGGATATTCCAATTCAGCTTCGGCGAGGGCTGTTTTCGAGCTCGGGCTCCAGTGCACGGGTTTGAAGCCGCGGAAGATGTAGCCTTTGAGCACCATTTGACCGAAAACGCCGATTTGAGCCGCTTCGTATTCGGGTTTCAGGGTTAAATACGGGTGTTCCCAGTCGCCCCAAACGCCGTAGCGCTGAAACGATGTCCGCTGCTGGGCCATTGTTTCCTGGGCGAAAGTGGCGGCTTTGCGGCGGAGGTCGATCGGGGTAAGATTGAGCCGATCGTCCGATTTCATGTTTTGCAACACCTTAAGTTCGATCGGCAATCCGTGACAATCCCAACCGGGCACATAGCGGACTTTTTTACCGCGCAGCATTTGGTAGCGGTTGATAAAATCCTTGAGGATTTTGTTGAGGGCGTGGCCGATGTGGAGTTGTCCGTTGGCGTAGGGCGGGCCGTCGTGGAGGATGAACAAATCGCCCGGGTTATCCTGGGAAAGGCGATCGTAAATATCTTCATCTGCCCAAAATTGTTGCAATTCTGGTTCGCGTTTGGTAGCGTTGGCGCGCATATCAAACTTGGTTTTGGGCAAATTTACCGTGTCTTTGTAGGATTTTGCTTCCATTGTTCAGAAACGTTTTTTGTACTTAGTTAGTAGTTAGCGGTTAACTGAGAGTTGATATCAAGTCCGATTAAATAATCATAATTAAGTTTGTAGTGAGGACTTTAGTCCTCTCATCCTTGAAAAGCTGACAACCAGATACTCCAGTATAAGCGATCGATCGCACATTCGCTCAAACCAAATCCGTAGAGAGCTCTCTCTTCTCTACCTCTGCGCCCTCTGCGGCCTCTGCGGTTAAAAAATCCTTCATAGATTGAGGTTACGCTACTGAGTCAGCCAACTGAACATTTGACCGACGGTGAGACTGAAGGATTCAGCAAAGGCCACTTCCGAGGACGATTATGTTAGCTAGCGGAGGGAGCGCACATATGTATGTAGCGGTTCTCAAGCATGGTGAGCTAAGCTGTGGAGCATTTAAACCACTAACTATTTACGTAGGGTGCGTCAGCTACAACACTGACTATACATGGGAAACGCCTTAAAACTGACCCACCCTACAATACCATTTTAAATGCTCAACAGCTTATGCTCCCGGAGGCCTATACTCTATGCCCGGTTTGGCCTACGCCCACGAGTACATCCTATAGGTTCTCGAAAGGCTATACCTTAACTAGATTAGAATTTTAACCGCAGATATCAGCGGATGAACACAGATGAACGCTGATGGGATTTCATCTGCGTTTATCTGCATTCATCTGCGGTTAAAAATAGGTTTTCTTCTAACCCAAACCCAAATCAGTTACAGCGCCGACACTGCTAGAAGAAACCAACTTGGCGTATTTAGCCAAAACACCCTTAGTATATCGGGGTTTAGGAGCTTGCCAAAGAGCGCGCCGCCGCTCTAATTCTGCATCATCAACATTGAGCTGCAACAAGCGATTGGTAGCATCGATCGTAATCGAATCGCCCTCATTTACCAGAGCAATTGTGCCGCCAACTTGCGCCTCGGGTGCAACGTGACCGACAACCATGCCGTAGGTTCCGCCGGAAAAGCGGCCGTCAGTAATTAACCCGACAGAATCGCCTAAACCTGCGCCAATAATTGCCGAAGTTGGTGCTAGCATTTCGCGCATTCCCGGCCCGCCTTTGGGCCCTTCGTACCGGATGACAATGACATCTCCGGCTTGAATTTTGCCAGCCAAAATTGCAGCTAAACAGTTTTCTTCGGATTCAAATACCCGCGCTGGGCCGGTGATTTGCGGTTTTTTAACGCCTGTAATTTTAGCAACCGATCCTTCTGTTGCCAGATTGCCGCGAAGAATTGCTAAATGTCCTTGGGCGTACATCGGATTGTTCCAAGGCCGAATTACATCTTGATCGGCGCGGGGTTCGCTGGGAATATCTGATAGGGATTCGGCAATTGTTTGACCTGTAATTGTCAGCGCATCTCCGTGGAGCAATCCGCGTTCCAAAAGCATTTTCATTACTTGAGGAATGCCGCCGGCTTTGTGCAAGTCGGTTGCTACGTATTTGCCGCTTGGTTTGAGATCGCACAATACGGGTACTTTGGCTCTAATTGTTTCAAAATCGTCGAGGCACAACTCAACGCCGATCGCATTTGAAATAGCCAATAAGTGTAATACGGCGTTGGTTGAACCGCCGATCGCCATAATTGTGGCGATCGCATTTTCAAAGGCTTTGCGAGTTAAAATTTGGCTCGGTAACAACTGTTTGCGAATCGCTTCTACGACAACTTTTGCAGATTCCTCAGCGCTGTCGGCTTTTTCGGCATCTTCCGCAGCCATTGTCGAAGAATAGGGCAAACTCATTCCCATTGCTTCAAAAGCACTGGACATCGTATTTGCCGTGTACATTCCGCCGCAGGAACCCGCACCGGGACAAGCTTTTTGTTCCACTGCATTGAGCTCTGTTTCGTCAATTTTGCCCGCACTGAATTGACCGACAGCTTCAAAAGCGCTCACCACGGTTAAATCGCGTCCGTTGTGGTGTCCCGGTTTGATCGTGCCACCGTAAACAAAAATAGCAGGAATGTTCATGCGGGCGATCGCAATCATCGCCCCCGGCATATTCTTGTCGCAACCGCCCACAGCCAGCACGCCGTCCATACTTTGACCGTTGCAAACAGTTTCGATCGAATCTGCAATCACATCTCTCGATACCAGAGAATATTTCATCCCTTCAGTTCCCATCGAGATTCCGTCGCTGATCGTAATCGTACCGAACATCTGGGGCATCGCGCCAGCTTCTTTTGCACCCGCAGTCGCGCGCAGCGCCAGTTCATTCAATCCCATATTGCAGGGCGTAATAGTGCTGTAGCCGTTAGCAATCCCCACAATGGGCTTAGTGAAATCGCCGTCGCCAAAACCCACGGCGCGCAGCATTGCTCGGTTGGGTGCGCGCTGCACGCCCCCAGTCACGGCTTGGCTTCTTAAATTTTCAGGCATTCTCAAACTTCCTTTGTCTGTTGTTGTGTTGTCTGTTTTTGTTTCGGTTCGGGACGCAAAACCTCTATATTTAGTAGGGTGTGCAGTTTACGCTTTACCGCTGTAATCCGCGCGTCCAACCATTTTTTAGCCTTAGCTCTGTCTTTGCTACTGCCTGTTCGCTCCGCCCAAAAACGGATATAAGCCCCCGACAATCGTCCTGGTGAGCTCTAATTTTAGACCAAAGTTCCAGATCCGGTGATGAATCTGTGAAGTAAACCTATAATCTAAAATCTGAAATCGACTGATTGCCCAGTGCTGAGAGTTTTACGCTATTTTTGATTTTCTCAGAAGCGTTGATATTTGTCAGACCACTTGGGAGTGGAACTCTCCGGGCTTGGAGTATCTGCACAGTATTATCACGACAGCACAGTGCAAAAATTATACCGAGATTACAATTGTGCAGGCACAATACCGTGGCGATCGACAAATTGGATTTTAAAACCCCGTCTTTCTAGGATGGCTTAATTAAACCGTAATATTTACAGAATAGATTCTATAATGCAACACATGACACAGAGAGCATTCAAGTACCGCTTTTACCCAACGTCCGAACAGGAATCCCTGTTGAGGCAGACTGTGGGTGGCCCGCGTCTTGTCTACAATTGTGCCGTCGCCACTACCACAGAGGCTGGGTGCGATCGACAAGAACGAGTAAGGTATGTGGAAACTAATGTAATGCTGGCTCAATCGAAAAAACAAGAAGATTTACGGTTTTTAACGGAAGTTAGCAACGTCCCACTCCAACAGGGATGGCAACACCTCCAAACAGCATTTACCAACTTCTTTGCAGGTCGGGCAAAATACCCGAACTTCAAAAAGCAACAGAATGGTGGCACTGCTGAATATACGAAAGCTACTTTTCGGTTGAAAGATAGCCAAGTATTTTTACCTAAATTTTCCGAGCCATTAAATATTTATGGGATCAGAGAGATTTCTTCCTGTGTTGAACAATCTACTGTTACGGTGAATTTTTCACCACCGGGAAGATGGACTGTTTCTCTGTTGGTGGATGTCGATCTTGAACCATCACCTGCATCTTCTAATCAAATAGAGATCGACTTAGATATTACCAACTTGATTACATTAAGTACAGGTGCAAAATTTGGTAATTCTAAAACTTTTCAAGCTAAGAATCGTAAATTGTGTAGAGTGCAGAAGGCTTTGAATTATCAGCAAAAAGCACCTAACAATAGATATAAAGACAGTTTGAAAGTCGCGGTCAGTACGCGAGAGCGAACGTAAGACCCGATAGAAACACTTCTGAAGGGCAGTTGCTAAAAAGCAGAAAATCTAAGAATTAATTCTTGGAATCCCTGCATCTGATAGTCAGGGAGTATGTCAAGTGGGATGATGTGTGTGGCAAAACCCATCACTCTAACGTTTGAAACAAAAATTGCGAGGCGAATGACATGGAGGCCGATCGAATTCTGAGGCAATATGCGGCCGGAGAAAGAACTTTTCGAGAGATTAACCTCGCGGGAGCCGACTTAAAAGGGGCAAACCTCAGCGAGGCTAATTTTACCCGAGCGAATTTCCAAAACGCAAACCTCAAAGGCGCTAACCTGACGGGAGCGAACTTGCGCGAGGTGAAATTGGGTGGGGTGGACATGACGGAAGCCAACCTCACCGAAGCAAATCTCATCGGTACCGATTTGACCCGCGCCAATCTCAGCGGGGCTAACCTGGTGGGAGCAAACCTCCGCGGCTCAATGGCGAGAGAAGTCAACATGACTAAGGCAAATTTGACGGAAGCAAATTTGACAGAAGCCAACTTTACCGAAGCGAATTTGTTTGCGGCTAACTTAACCGAAGCTAGTATGATTCGCACTAATTTGATGAAGGCCAATTTGAGTTGGTCAACTCTCAAAGCCGTAAACCTGACAAATGCTATCCTCAGCGATTCGCTTTTAGAAAGAGCCAATCTGACTCAGGCAATTCTCAGTGGGGCGATGCTGAGCGGGGCCAACCTGACTGGTGCAGACTTGCGCCAAGTCACGATGGTTGGAGCTAATCTTAGCGAAGCTAATCTGAGCAATGCTAATTTGAGAGTTGCCAATATGAGTTGGTCAACTCTGCGCGGTGCTAACTTGAGCGGTGCTAATTTGTACCGGGCGAAGCTGTGTTGGTCTAATTTGAGCGGGGCTGTTTTGGTGGAAGCGGTTTTGATTGATGCTAATCTCAATCGAACTAACTTCCGCGATGCAGATTTGAGGCGGGCAATTATGCCTGACGGCGCCACTAATGACTCTCAATAGTTAACTGTTGACTGTTGACTGTTGACTGTTGACTGTTAACTACTGAACTACTGACTAATATCATGTCCGGTTGAATAGTTATCATACTTTTGTCCGACCATGCCCATGCCCAATTCCCTATGCCCAATGCCCTATGCCCGTACAGGTTTTATAAGCAATTAACGGGACTTGATATAATGAATGTCAGCGAATTATTGATTCTGGGTGCGGCCGGACTTTTTGCCGGTATTCTAGCTGGTTTTTTGGGTATCGGCGGCGGTACGGTGCTCGTGCCGTTGTTGGTGGCTCTCAAGTATGCTCCGGTGCAAGCGGTTGCTACTAGCGGTTTGTCGATCGTAATTACGGCTCTTTCTGGCAGCATCCAGAATTGGCGTATGGGCTATCTCAACTTGAGTCAAGTCGCAGGCATCGGATTTCCCGCCGTCATCACAGCACAAATTGGTGCTTATTTGGCGGGGATATTTCCTCCTTATTTGCTGTTAGTTACTTTTGGGTTGTTGTTGTGGCTGAATATTTATTTGATTGAAGTTCGCAAGCGCCTGACTGCTAAGAAAGCGGAAGAAGAAGGGGAAGAATCAGGCTCAATTCCCAGTTCCCAATTCTCAAATAATTCAAATATTTTATTTAATCCAACTTTTGCTAAAATTGCGACAGGCAGTGCTGCCGGTTTATTGGCAGGTTTGTTCGGCGTAGGCGGCGGCGTGATTATGGTTCCCTTGCAAATTTTGCTGTTAGGGGAAAGCATTAAAAAGGCAATTCAAACGAGTTTGGGCGTCATCGTGATTACGGCAATTTCGGCGACGGCGGGACACGCGGCGCGCGGGAATGTTTTGTGGGTTGTGGGGTTGATTCTAGGCGCTGGCGGTTTGTTGGGAGCGCAAATCAGCACCAGGTTTTTGCCGAGATTGTCCGATCGCACTATTAGTTTAGCATTTCGATCGCTCTTAGCAATTTTATCAATCTATATTTTCTGGCAGGCTTGGCAAAAGTTTCGTTATTAGTTATTAGTTATTTGTTATTAGTTATTTGCAAGGGTTAGATAGTCTCCGCTATCAGACTATAAAATTAGTTCGTAGTGAGGACTTTAGTCCTCATAAATCAAGGACTAAAGTCCTCACTACAAACATTTTTTCTTATCGGTAATTGAGCGTATCTGAGATTATTTGCGATCGGTTATTGGCAGCAAAGCCACAAGACAAGGCAAATAACAAACAACCAATAACAAACAACCAATAACCAATGACTACTGACTAAGTTTCTTGACGGCGCGAGTCAAGCGCAGCAAATAAGGCTTGACAATTTCTTGATTTTGCCGCTGCAACTCGGAAACTTGCTCCTGCAAGTGCTGAATCTCGGTTTGCAGCGTCGCTGTGTCTATTGTCGGTCGATCGAGCAAATCCTGCAATTGCTTCAAAGAACCTTGGATTCGATCCAAGTCTACTTCGTTCGATCGCTCCTGCAACTCTGCTGTAATAGTTCTAACCTCAGTTAACTTCTCGTCTAGCAACAAAAATCGGACGTTGACATTTTCCCAATCATGCTCTCTGAGGGCGCTATTTTCCAGAATGCGGAGTTTTTCCTGCAAATTGGACAGGATGCTGTAGAGTTCTTGAGAATCGGCAGGAAGTGCCTGCGCTTGGCGTTCGAGTGCGGCTACCGCAGCTTGTATGTCGGCGATGGCGCCGGATTCCAAAATACCGAGTTTTTGTTTTAAGTCGGAGACGGTAGAATCAAGTTTGGTAAGTTCTCCAGGTAGTTTCTGAACTTGCTGCGATCGAGCTTCTGCTACGGCCTGTACCTCTGCGATGGCAGAATTTGCCTTTTGTTGGATTTTTTGCTCAAAACGCTGGCGATTGGCGAGATTCAGCGAGAGTGCTGCGGTTAGCGGGGCGGCAGCGTAGAGAATTTGCCCCGACAATCCCGCAGCAATGGTGCCAATCGCTGAACCGGCAATAGAGGCGTATTCTGCCAATTCTAGCCAATCCTGCTGGTTTGGGGAAATTCTCATCGTGGGGAATGATGCGTCTTCGATCTTCTGCATAGCCTTTTAGTCGTAGTCTGATAGATTGCGATACCGACATGATAAGAGCGATCGGCAAATAAATCAGGGCTATTTTTGACACTCCCCACGGCGGTCGCCGGGGGATTCTCCAAGCCGAACTTGGAAGGGATAGGCAAATATCCCCCTAGACCCTTCAAATCAACTACCAATACTAGAGGTGTTGCAGTTGGGCTTACTTTTAGTTTTTCTTTTGCTTTGGGAGTCCATCACAAGCCAGATAGGTACGCTCCTCAACCTGCCATTATTTGCCCTTTCTAAGTATTCCGGTTCTAGCCGGATATCTGAGTTGCCGGGATTTCTCCGTACTAGGATGATTCAACGCGCAGACGGTTATTCATACTCACCCAATTACATTACCATGCTTAGTCCCCAAATACAATATTTACTGGCGGTTAAAACCGCAGACCGACTAATCCCCACGTCTCAAGCCGGGGGCTTGCGTCTAGTTTTCTGGTCAAAATTTCGGGATTATCATATTTCTATCGGCAGCTCTGCTGAATAATTTTTGCTTTCAACACGGCCAGTCTCAGGTAAAATTCAGGATATGTCGATCGCCTAAAAGTTAACCGACAACCGTTAACCGCCGTCTGTCAGGAGTATACAGAAAATGGGTCTCAAGATTATTGAAAGCTATGATAGCAGTTTTGTCCTAGAACCGGATGCTAAAGCCGCACTCTTCCATTCACTAACAGGTGAAAGCTTTCTCCAACAAGTAGCGATACAATTGCAGTGCTCGCGGATTGAGTTTGCCGAGTTACTTTTTCAGCCAGTCCCTTACAGCAGCGAGACGCCCAAGGGAATGCCTGCGGAATTTGAAAAGTATCACGAATCGATCGATTTTGCGATCGTCAACGTCCCGCCTAATTTCATGTTTCAAGCCAAAATATTTAAACCCAGCCGCCTCTGTGCCGTTTATCGCGTTTTCAAGAATTAGGTAAAGAAGAAGGAAGAAGGAAGAAGGAAGAAGGAAGAAGGAAGAAGGAAGAAGGAATATGCAATAATAGCAATGGTTTCAGCGATTAAAACCGCGATGCACGCTCGCGCAGTCGAATGTGTTATAACCGTCTTGGAGATTGCTAGAAATGCAGGTAAACGGTAGGAATAATTTACGATCGACTATTCACAAAAAATGACAGAAGAGATTCAGAATTTAGCTAGTTTAGAATTTATTCCCTACATTGATGCTGAGGGAAAATTGCCGGAGTTCGTGCAGGGAAAAATCGGCGTTTGCGCGATTTTTGACGATCGGAAAGTGCTGCAATTTGTCGGCTATTCTCGCGATATTTACCTCAGCCTCAAACAGTATCTGGTGCGCCAACCGCACAACTGCTACTGGCTGAAAGTCCAAACTATCGACAAGCCCAGCCGCACTATTCTAGAAAGCATCCGAGAGAGTTGGATTGCCGAAAACGGTTCCCAGCCCCAGGGAAACGGTGCCGATGCTACCAAGTGGAACGATCCCATTGACACCAAAACTGTCATGACTTCGCAAGAAGTAGCAAATTATGAAGGTATTGTCGCCGATGAACTTGCCAAAGATAAATTGTTGAAAAATGTAGCTCGCCGCGTGGAAAATGAAATTTTAGCGCTGCTCAAATCTCGCGGTGTAACTGAAGAAATCCGGTTTAATCCAAAGCTAAAAACTAGCGGCTTGCTGGATTTGAAGTAACTACAATAGTCCTGACTGCCAACCGGGAGGTACGTAGTTGCGCTTCAGCGCTCTTTCTTAAGATTATAAAGCAATACGGTTGACTTAAGAACAATCTGAGTTTCTAGAAATGCCTGTATCGCCTATAAAATCGCGATCGGAAATTCGTCCAAAAGCCTTAACTGAACCGTATTGTATTATAAAGAGCGCTGAAGCGCAACTACGTACCTTGAAGATTACTATTGTATTATAAAGAGCGCTGAAGCGCAACTACATACCTTGAAAAATAGTGCCGTTTCCCTACGATATTTCATCTTTAAATGTTAACATTTAATACGTCACATTGAACAGATATCGGAATCTGCAAAATGAACTCTGTTCCCCCACCGGGAATCGAAATACAACTGATTTTACCTCCATGTTTTTCTACTATAATATCGTGACTGATTGCCAAGCCCAATCCAGTACCCCTGCCGACAGGCTTGGTAGTAAAAAATGGGTCAAATATCCGGTGGCGCACTGCCTCGCAAATCCCGCAACCGTTATCGGCAATTAAAATCATAACGGACTGAGACTTTTGAGTTGCCAAGTTTGAATTTGGATTGTACAACGCAGGTTCTGAATCTGAACTTACTGAAGTGCTGATGGTAATTTTTCGGGGATAAGGTTGAGATTCCAGCGCATCAATAGCATTGATTAGCAGATTCATAAATACCTGATTTAATAGACTGGCATAACAGGTGATTTTTGGCAGTTTACTGTAGTGTTTTCTCACTTCAATCTCACCGATATTGTTGGCTCCTTTGAGGCGGTGTTGCAAAATAACTAAAGTATTGTCAATGCCTTCATGAATATCCACTGGCTTGCACTTTTCTTGACCCAGGCGGGAGAAGTTGCGAAAAGACAGCACAATCTCGCTAATTCGAGAAGTACCTTCTTTCATCGAACTTAGCAGTTTTGGATAATCATCTGCAATGAATTCGGGTTGAATTTTTTCCAATTCGCCGACAATTTCTGCCACGGGATGCGGGTAGTAATGTCGGTATAATTTGATGAGGCGAACCAAGTCTTGTGCATAGTCAGCAGCCATAGTAATATTGCCGGAGATAAAGTTGACTGGATTGTTGATTTCGTGAGCAATCCCTGCGGCTAGTTGCCCTAAAGAAGCCATTTTTTCCTTCTGTATTAACTGAGATTGAGTCTTCTTGAGTTCAGTTAAAGTTTCTTCGAGTTGCTGCGCGTAGGATTGTGTTTGCTGCAACAACTGGCGCTGCAAGAGTTGATTTGAGACGCGCGCCAAAACTTCTTGTTCCTGAAAAGGTTTTGTGATATAATCTACACCGCCAACTTCAAAGGCTTTGACTTTATCTAACACTTCATTTAAAGCGCTGATAAAAATGACGGGAATGTCTTTGGTGGTGGCAGAAGCTTTCAATACTTTGCAGACTGTGTAGCCGTCCATACTGGGCATCATGATGTCCAGCAAAATCAAGTCAGGAGGTGTTGATTCGATCGACCTTAGGGCTAGTTGACCGTCGGGTGCAGTGCGTGTTTTGTAGCCATGCCTCGATAGTATTTTAGCTAGAAGGTGCAAATTATTGGGAACATCATCAACAATTAAAATATTCCCTTTTAAGACGGGAGTTGCTTCGTAATTCATATCTAGTCTGGTAAAATAACCTTTGTAGGTTTGATCGTTCGGACTTTAGTCCTCAAAGTTTGATGAGGACTAAAGTCCTCACTACGAACCCGATCTAATATCATTTTTATTTGGTTTAGGGACGGATGAGAGCTAGTATTTGATTGAACTGAAACTCGTTAGCTAAGGCGGCGAGAGCGCTAGCTAATGGGTCATTTCGATCGCGAATTTGCTCTATTTGACTGAGAATCAGCTCTAAATCGCACTCAATAGTGGCTTTTTCTAAAGCTGTCAGCCAATCCGTTGGTAAAGCTGCAACGTTTTCTGGAGTCGGAGCCTCGATTTGAGTTGGCTCCGGCACACTCTCCGGTTCATCGTAAATGTAACGCACTCCGAGATGTTTGTGGAGGGTGGCAAAGATGTCTGTCTCTCGAAAGGGTTTGTGGATAAAGTCATCCCAATCATTTGATACAGTAACACTTCGCGCTTCTTCGGCGTTAGCGGCACTCACGGCAATAATGACGGTAGTTTCACCTTTAACGGTGGCTTTAATGCGTTGCGTGGCTTCACCTCCATCCATTACGGGCATCCACATATCCATAAAAATTAAGTCCGGCTCAAAACTCGTCCACACTTCAATGGCTTCTACACCATTACAGGCTTCTTTGAGCTCAAAGTCAAAGGTTGCAAGGATTTTGAGTAGCAGTTGGCGGTTGTCCTCGCGATCGTCCACAATCAATATACGATAGCGCGGTTGGTTGGATTCTAGGGCGATCGCCCGACGCGACGGCTGTACCGGTTCAATCGCCGCCGCCTCAACTGCGCTGACGGGGATATCAAAGGCGAAGGTAGTCCCGTGTCCTACTTTACTGCGTACAGTAATGATGTCGCCCATCAGCTTGACAAAGTGTTGGCTGATGGCCAGCCCCAAACCGGTTCCCTGCTGAGATGTTTTTCCTGTTTTGGTTTGGACAAAGGCTTGAAAAAGCTGATCTAACTCATCGGGAGTCATGCCGCAGCCTGTATCTTCTATTTCAAAATGTAATTTGTAATTGATTGGTAATTGCTGATTTTCCTGTTCAATTACCGAACTTACTCTTACTGCAATGCCTCCCTCCTTCGTAAACTTAATGGCGTTAGAAAGCAGATTAATTAAAACTTGGCGCAACTTAACTTGATCGGCGTGCAAATATTCTGGAATATTCCTAGAGTAGCTAAATATTAACTCCAATTGTTGCTCGCGCGCCTGAAGTTGGAACATCTCTTCCACCTCGTTTAGCAGTCTGCTTAATTGAAAGTCTGTTGGGTTGAGTGTAATGCGTCCTGCCTCTATTTTGGCTAAATCTAATATTTGATTGATCAGACTTAGCAAGTGTTCTCCGCTGCGGTTGATGATGCCGATATTTTCCTGTTGTTCGCGGTTGAGGTTGGCGGATCGCTGCATCAATTGGGAGAATCCCAGAATTGAGTTAAGAGGGGTGCGTAATTCGTGGCTCATGTTGGCCAGAAAAGTGCTTTTGGCGAGGTTGGCTGCTTCTGCTGCTAAGGCGGCTTGTTGGAGTTCTACGGCTTGCTGTTGAGTGGCTTCGAGCAATTGAGCTTGTTGTAAGGCGACTTCGAGTTGAGTGCTAATTTGCAGCGCAATATTGATTTCTGCTGCGCGCCAAGTGCGGGGCCCAGAATTTTGATAGCTGGCGAGCAAACCCCAAAGTTGACTGCCGCAGAATATGGGGCAAATAATGTAGGCTCTGGCTTGAAATTGCTCTAACACTTCCACGTAACAAGGACTAAATCCAGCAGTGTATATGTCTTCAACCATGCGGTAACAAACACCTATATCGTAGATACCGCCTTGATTTTTTTGTAGGTAGGTATCTCGTACTCCTTCACCGCAGGCTTGTAAGTTTGTCGCCGCACAGCGAAAGTCGGTGGCGAGATTGTTTGGTAAATTAAGTTCGTCCAATTGTTGTATCACAGATATCCAGCCCTCCCCCATTGACTCGGCAACAAATTCGCCACTCCAATCTGGATTAAAACGATAGATAGCGACTCGATCGCATTTGAGTGTTTCTCGCAATTCTGAGGTTGTGGTTTGGAATATGGTATCAATATCTAAGGACTGACGGATGCGATCGATGCTGCGCCCGATTGCTTGTTCCCGCTGGGCGCTTTCTCGCAAAGCTGCTTCGGCTTGTTTGTAAGCGGTAATATCCAAGACAGTGCCGAACCAACGGATCAACTGCCCTTTTCTATCAAAAACGGGTTTCCCTCTCACTTCTATGTAAGTGAGCGAGCCATCTCTGCGGATCAGTCGCAGATCGAGTTCAAAGCTTTTTTTATTAATCGCTCTCTCCTGGAGCATTGTCAGATAGGGCGATCGATCTTCGGGATGAAAACGCTCGACTAATTCTGGGGTTGCTACGGGTTTTTGAGTCGGTTCGATCTCGAACATACGATAGAGTTCTTCACTCCAAGTGCTTGTTGCTTGGGCTATATCGTGTTCCCAACTGCCAATCCTGGCAATTTTTTGGGCTTCCAGCAGTCGGGCTTCTGCCAACTGGCGATCGCTAATGTCCCTGGCCACCCAAACCACAGAGCGATCGGACAATGGCGAAATTTTAGCAGCAAACCAAACTTCTTGGTTGTTAATCTGCATCCTGTAATCAAAATTTATAGTTTGCTGGGTTTCTAATGCCTCTCGAACTTGAGTGAAATAAATGTCTTGGGAGCTCTCATTAAAAATTTGTTCTAGGATGGAGTCGAGCTGATCTGTCTGATCGTTGTCTTGAAAAATTCCCTTAGTAGGTATAACTTGAATTGTTTTTTCTGGTAATTCTAAAATTAGTATAATATCTGCAATTGACTCAAAAATTTTCAGAATTCTTTGAGTAGAACTGTCAAGTTTTTGTTCTATCAACTTGCGCTCTGCAACTTCATCATTTAATAGTTCGTTAGCCAGAGCTAGGTCAGCAGTACGTTCCGCAACTTCGGCGGCTAAAGTGCGATTGTAGTCAGTTAATAGTTTTTCAGATTGTTTGCGCCCTGAGATGTCAGTAAAAGTATTGATGGCATAAATAATCTTGCCGCCTGTATCGAAAATTGGTGTGGCGCGCACCTCAAGCTTAATAATTTCCCCATATCGATGAATTTCTAAATCCTCAACGAGCAACGTTTCGCCCCGCAGTGCTCGGAAGGCCGGAAATTTTTCAGTTGGACAAAGCTGGTTTTCGTAGTAGAGTTGATAAACTTCTGCCATTTCTTCTAAGGTCGCATCGGGAATATTTTGTACGCCGATCAAATGCTTGGCAGTTTGGTTTAAATAGACGACTTTACCCGAGGCATCGTGGATAGATATCCCCGCTGGTATGGCTTCCAGAAATTGCTTGAGTTGGCTCTCGCTTTGCGCTAAAGCTTGTGTTAAAGATTTTTGTTCGGAAAAAGCCTGTTGCAGTTGCACTGCCATCAGATTGAAGGAACTGGTGAGGTCTCCGAGTTCATCGAAGCGTCTAATTTCTAAAGGTCGATGCCATTCTCCTTTTCCTAAATTTTTGGCGGCGGTATTCAAGCGCAAAATGCGTTGTGTTAGCCAACGGGCAGTCAACAATCCGATCGCGATCGCCAACACCAGCGTACCTGCACACAAGTACAATGTATTGTAGGTATTTGCTTGAATGCGAGCCATGAAATCCGACTCTGGCACCACCACCACAATCAACCAATCCAAGCCATAGGCATCTCCATAGGGAGCGACGCTGACAAACTGCGGAGATCCGTTGCTCGTCATGGTAAATTGCTGAGCTCTATCCAGCGAACTCAAGTTGGCAAAGCGGTTGGTGAGTTGCCGAGCAATGTCTCGGGTGCGGGTATCCTGGCTGTTGGTGGCTAGCAATCGCGTCGGTGGCTGTTTTCCTTGCTTGACAAAGGGCGTTTCTAGGGTGGATGTAGCAACCAGATTGCCCGATCGCTCCATAATAAAGGTCTGTCCCGATTTAGGGAAGTAGAGGCGATCGAGAAAACTGCTAATTGCCGACAGCCCATAATTTGAAGTAAAAACCCCCCGCCATTTGCCAGCAGCATCCTTGATGGGAGACACCGCAACAATTCCTAACTTCGGCATAACGTTGAAAACAACAATTGGCGACCAAGTTTGTTTGTTGGAGGCTTTGGCGTGGCGAAACCAAGCAGTTTCGCGGTTATCCATAGGGATGCTATAGAGCAGTTTTAGGGGATTGCCTTTGGAGTCAACCGAGTAGTATTTCATTTTACCCAGGTCGGTACTTTTCATGCTGCCAAAAAAACGCGTACCGACTGAGAATTTCTCTCCTGTCACTTTTGTGACTTGTTGCACAAATTCCTCGCTCATCAGGCGCCCGTACCCAATTTGTTCTCCTCGCTCATTGACAAAAAAGCTCGATTGCAGTGTGGGGTTGAGGATTATTTGCTGCCAAAGTTTCTGTCGCAGTTGCTGAGTGTTGTTGAGGTTCAGCATTCCTTGTTCTACTGCTAGACGGTTGGCTGCTACGGCGTTCTGGGGGGCGTTGAGGTAGTTGGTGAGCCGATCGCCAATTCGCTCTCCTACTTGTTCCATTAACTGCTGTGCTAGATCCTCGACGGATTCCCGGCTGCTTTTGAAAGAAAGATAACCCACTAGCCCGACGGCGCTGACTGTTAGCAACACAAAGGGAACAATCACAACTGTTCCCAGGCGAGGTTTGCTGAAAATTTCGGCGGTTGGGCGGTTGAGGGGATTAATGAGCATGACGCGATCGAGGAGTTGGGCTGGCGATCGAATTTTAACTGTTGCAGTCTTCTGCGAGGTTAATTTCTAGGTATGTAGTTGCGCTTAAGCGCTCTTGATTTAGGTATGTAGTTGCGCTTAAGCGCTCTTGATTTAGGTATGTAGTTGCGCTTAAGCGCTCTTGATTTAGGTATGTAGTTGCGCTTAAGCGCTCTTGATTGAGGTATGTAGTTGCGCTTAAGCGCTCTTGATTTAGGTATGTAGTTGCGCTTAAGCGCTCTTGGTTATATATAAGCTCAGAGCGCTTTCATCGCAACTACGTACCTTTCGGAGCGCTTTCATCGCAACTACGTACCTTTCGGAGCGCTTTCATCGCAACTACGTACCTTTCAGAGCGCTCAAGCGCAACTACGTACCTTTCGGAGCGCTCAAGCGCAACTACGTACCTTTCGGAGCGCTCAAGCGCAACTACGTGCCTTTCGGAGCGCTCAAGCGCAACTACGTACCTTTCGGAGCGCTCAAGCGCAACTACGTACCTTTCAGAGCGCTCAAGCGCAACTACGTACCTTTCGGAGCGCTCAAGCGCAACTACGTACCTTTCGGAGCGCTCAAGCGCAACTACGTACCTTTCGGAGCGCTTTCATCGCAACTACGTGCCTTTCGGAGCGCTTTCATCGCAACTACGTACCTAAGAGCGCTTTCATCGCAACTACGTGCCTTCTGTTAGTTTAAGGTTTTTAACTGAGCTAAAACTGTGGCGAATCGAGCAGAATCGATCGGCTTTGCTAAGTGTTCGTCGTAACCGGCCTCGATCGCCCGATGCCGGTCTTGTTCGCTAGCATAAGCTGTCAGCGCCACAGCGGCCAAGCGCTTGATTTTGTCAGATTCGGACGATCGCACTTTGCGGATTAACGAGTAGCCATCCTCAACCGGCATCCCGATGTCGCTGACTAAAATATCCGGCGGCGACTGCTGTAAAATGTCGATCGCCTCTTGGGCTGAAGCAGCAGCCATCGCCAGAGCCCCCAACTGTTTCAGCGCCAAAACCAAAAACTCGCGGTTGTCGGGTTCGTCATCAACTACCAACACCTTTAAACCAGCCAAAATACCAGGACTCACGGCAGCTAATTGCCTTTCTTCTCTCAACTGCGGCTGCTGACTCCGACGCTGTTTCAGGGGCAGCATTACTGTAAATGTCGCCCCGAGTCCCTCTCCGGGACTTTCGGCGCGTACAGTGCCGCCGTGGAGTTCCACCAAGTGCCGGACGATCGCCAATCCCAGTCCCAAACCCCCGTAAGCCTTAGTAATTGAGCCATCTGCTTGTCGGAAGCGATCGAACACGTAGGGCAAAAACTCAGGAGAAATGCCTTTGCCGGTATCGCTGACAATAATTTGTACGTAATTAGGTGATGGGGAATTAGCAACAGCTACCGCAGACAAACGCAGTTGGACAGTTCCCCCGGATGGCGTAAACTTGACGGCGTTAGTCAGCAAATTCGAGACTACCTGCTGCAACCTCTGGGCGTCGCCCCACATCAAACTGACTGCGGGGTCAAATTCCGAGGAAACAGTCACAGACTTAGCCTGAGCGGCGAAACTGACACAATTGAGGGCAACTTCGATCGTCTTTGTCATGACGAACCAGCCGGGTTTTAGAACCAGCTTGCCTTGAATAATCCGGGAAACATCGAGCAAATCTTCGACTAGCTGCGTTTGCACCCTGGACTGACGCTCGATCGCTTCTAAACCGCAGGCTAAAGAATCTGGTGTGTACGGGCGGGTGCGGAGCATTTGGGCCCAACCCAGAATTGCGTTTAAAGGTGTCCGCAGTTCGTGGGAAAGAGTGGCTAGAAACTCGTCTTTCCGGCGGTTGATGGCTTCTGCTTCTGCCCGCGCGGCTTGTTCGCGATCGAGCAACTGAGCGAGTTCTGCCTCGACTTGCTTGCGATCGCTGATGTCGGCGACGATCGACATACAGTTAATGTTACCCTTGGCGTCGCGGACAGGAGTTGCCCACAAACCGATATCGATCGAAGTGCCGTCTTTTCTTTGGCGCTGGGTTTCCACTCCGGCGATCGCATTTCCGGCGCGAATTCCTTTCAAGTTCGCCCTGAATTCCTCCCGCTTGTCTGGGGGAACGCTGGGCAAAAATTTACCTACCACTTCTGATTCTGGCCAGCCAAAAATCCTCTCAGCGGCTGGGTTCCACATTTTCACAATCCCGTCGTCGGCGCCCAAAACGGTAATTCCCAGGGGACAAGCCTGGATCAAGGCTTCCAAAGTTTGATTGATTTGCGATCGCGCTTCTTCTGCTTGTTTGCGATCGGTGATATCGACGTTCACGCCGATCGTTCGCAGGGGCAAACCGCGATCGTCCTGAAATACCCTAGCCCTGCAAGCAATCCAGCCGATGCTGCTGTCGGGGCGGCAGATGCGGAACTCGATGTTTAATTCCTCGCCGGAAGTCGCCGCAGCCTGTACCTGCTGTTCGGTGAAAGTGCGATCGTCTGGATGCACCATTGCCAGCAAATTTTGATAGCTGCTCTGGAAACCGCCGGCCGACAGCCCGTACAAAGCCTCTAACTCCGGCGTACAGGCGAGTTCTCCTGTTTGGACGTTCCATTCAAAAGTTCCGATTTTGCCTGCTTGCTGAGCGATTTGCAGCCGTTGTTGATTGTTTTTGAGTTCTGCTTCCACCCGCGAGATTTCGGTCAAGTCAATGTAGAATCCGACGATCGTCTCCGGTTCGGCCTTGTCAGGGCACAAAGTCGTCGCGCCCATCAGCACCGGCACCCGACTGCCATCTTTGCGGATGTACTCTTTCTTAAAAGGAGTTGCGACTCCCGACGCCCGCAGTTCCCCGGCCGCCCGGGCGTCGAGGTGGAGGTATTCGGAGGGGGTCATATTGTCCCACCGCATTTGACCGGAGAGTACGTCTAAGCGAGTATAGCCCACCATGTTGAGCAGGGAGTCGTTGGCGTAGGCGATGCGGCCGGTAAAATCGCCGATCGCGACTCCGAAAATATTTGAGTCTAACAGTCGCCGGAATAAAGCTTCACTTTGCTGGATTACCCGTTTTGCTTGGTTGCGATCGGTGATTTCGGCAACCACGGTGCTGACTCCCAACAGCGTTCCCGATTCATCGATCACGGGGTAAAAGCTGACTTGCCAATCCCGCACAACTCCCGGCTGTTGAAGGGTTTCGGCCTTAAGTTCCATATCGAGTACGGGGGTTTGCGTAGCCAGCACTTGGCGGTAAATCGGCTCTACCAGATCGGCAAGTTCCGGTATCGCTTCTCTGACGGTGCGCCCGATGTGATCTGCGATCGCGCGGCCGTTGATCGCAGCCAGGAATTCGTTCATGCGGATGTAGCGCAAATTGGTATCGAGAAAGCACAGCCCGACTGGTGTGGTGTTGTAAACTAAGTCGAGTTCTGCTAGTTGGTTGCGAATGCGAATTTCGTTTTCTCGGATCTGGTTTTGAGCTTGTTTGCGATCGGTGATATCGACCACGAAGAACGATCCTTTGTCTGTGCATCCTTGCAAGTGTCCGGCGCCGACAAAAACTGGGAAGCGCGTGCCGTCTTTGCGGATGTATTCTTTTTCAAAAGGCTCGCAACTTCCTGATGCTGCGACTTGGGCGAGGGCTGCGCGATCGAGTTCTGCGTATTCCGGCGGCGTGATATTGCTCCAGTGGATTCTTCCTGAAATTAAGTCTTCTCTCGTATATCCAATCATGTCCAGCAAGGCGTTATTAGCTTCAGTAATTGCGCCGCCTGCCTCCCAAAAACCGATGCCGATCATGTTAGAATCTACCACGCTGCGGAAGCGCGTTTCACTTTCCCGCAAAGCTAATTCTGTTTGTTTGGCTGCGGTAACATCTGCGATAATTATGCCAGCGCCGATGATTTCTCCCCTTTCATTTTTCACCGGGTAGTAGTTGGCGAGCCAGTAGCCGAAATATCCGGGTCTTCCCCCATGTTCGCCGCTGACTTCTACATTTAAAACAGGTTCGCCGGTTTCTAGAACTTGCTGAATTATTGGTGCAAAATTGGCTGCGGATTCTGGCAACAATTGACGGTAGTCTTGACCGAGATGCTGTTGGGCTGACAAACCGTTGAGTTCTGCTAATACTTGGTTGATGCGGATGAAGCGCATTTCGCGATCGAGAAAGCAAATCGCTAGGGGAGATGCTTCTAACAGCGAGTCAATTAAGGCGAAGGATTGCGATGTTTGAGCTAGTGCTTGCTGCGCTTCTGCATAAAGTCTGGCGTTGTCCAGGGCGATCGCCACGCGGTATGCTAAATCTTCTAGCATTGCCATATCTTCTGCACTGTAGCGGCGCCCCAACTTTGAGGTAAAGCAACTGATCGCACCCATTACCCGCCCGCGCGCCTTCAGCGGTACGCAAGCGTAAGATCCGATATTGAGCGATTGCAACATTTCAATTTCTGCTGCATTTTCGGCTGTTTCTCCTAAAATCTCCTCATCCACTTCGGCAATTAGTTGGGATTGGCCGGTGCGAATTACTAGCGGATAGCCGTTAACAGCGCGATCGGCGATCGGGCTGCAAACTCTCAACTTATTAATCGTATCAACCGTAGAGGCTTCTGCGTGAGCCACAGCGACTTTGCGGACTTTTGAGTCAGTTTCGGTCAAATGAATGCAGCACCCGTCAGCAACAGAATTAACTGCTAATTCAGCGACATTTTGCAGCACTGTTTCTCCGTCAAACGCAGCAGCCAAAATTTTGCTAACTTCTGCTAAAAATGCCGATCGCTGCTGTTCTATTTGGGCTTTTTCTCGGGCTGCTTGCTCGGTTGCCAACTGCAATCTTTGACTTTCTGTAAGTTTGAGTTCTGTGATATCGCGGGCAACAATTAACGCCGATTCTGGTACGCCGTCTTTGTCAAACTCTGGAACTACGCGAGATTGATAACTTCTGATGCCGTCGGTTGAGTAAGCCTGAAATTCGATGATTTCTTCTCGACCAGTTTCTAACACTTTGCGGAGAGTTTCATCCCACCTCTGGCAAAGTTCCGGCGGCATTCCTATCTCTTGGCTGGTTTTTCCCAAAAAGAATGAAATTGGTTTTCCTTGACTTCTAGCAACTGCTTCGTTGACATAAATATAACGCAGTTCTTTATCGGTGCGGATAATCACATCGGGCGTATTTTCTAGCAGCGTTCTCAGTTGCTGTTCGCTGCTAGACAAAGCTGCTTGTGTTTGCTGTCTTTCAGTAACATCTCGCACCGTGCCCACGTGTCCGATGAGTTCCCCACAGTCGGAGAACATCGGCGCCGAACCAACATTAATCCAGCGCACAATCCCCTCTGCTGTTTGCAGGCGATACTCGATCGCATATTCCCCAGGTTCCCGAGTATAATCCAGCCATCGGCTCAATACGCGATCGCAGTCTTCCGGGTGAATGCAATTCTCCCAACCATCTCCTAAAAGTTCTGCCAAACTCAAGCCGCAAATTGCCTGAGTGCGAGGGTTTGCATAGGTGTAGCGCCCCTCAAAATCTGCCATGAAAATTCCCACAGGCGAACAGGAACTCAAACAGCGAAATCGTTCTTCTTGAGCTTGCAGCGCTTCTTTAGCTACTGTTAGCTCAGCCGTGCGCTGTTGGACGCGGTTTTCTAGCTTAGTGTAGGATGAAGCCAGGGCTATTTCTGCTAATTTGCGATCGGTAATATCGATACCGCTTGCGATCGCATATTCTACCAAGCCATCAATACCCAGCATCACTGTATTCGACCAAGAAATGAAGCGCTTGTCGCCATTTTTAGTGCGCCAATAGTTTTGATATTCGCTGTAAACAACTTCTGCGTTTAGATTAGCAAAAACTGTTTGGGCTGCCTCAACTTCTTCGGGAATCAAGAACAGATCCCAAACATATTTATCCAGAACTTCGGCTGCCGAGTAGCCTGTGGTTTTTTCGCAAGCTTGGTTGAAGCGAACAATCCGTCCTCGACTGTCGAGAACTACAATCAAGCAAGCTGTGGTATCAGTTACTTTTGAAATAATCTGGCGTTCTATTTCTAGTTCTTGTTCTGCGGACTTTAAACCAGCATACCAGCCGCCAACCATTGCAGTGGCAAGCAGCAAGATTGCAGGAGTTGCCTGAAGTGCAAACAGTAACAGAGTTGTCAGCAGTAAGGCCGTGCCTGCGGTAAATGTAGCAATGCTGTAAGATTTAATGGGTAAGGGCAAGACCTGAAACCGACTCATTTTTTTTTGACCTGTAGCGATGGCGCGATCGCACTATTTCTGTTTGTGCCTATAAAACAACATGGTTAAAAAAAATTATGTGTTTTTTCTATAACAAACCACATTTGTCGGCGCCGTGCCATCTTCCCACAGATAGATTTGCAAAAGTCAGTTAACAGTTGACAGTTGACAGTTGATAGTTGACAGTTGATAGTTGTCAGTTGATAGTTGATAGTTGTCAGTCAAAGGGAATAAAAAAAATCTCCCATTCTCCCCCTCTCCCCCTCTCCCATTCTCCCCCTCTCCCCCTCTCCCATTCTCC
>NZ_JAHREU010000040.1:0-70138 GCF_020883145.1 Microcoleus sp. CAWBG27 | reverse complement strand
GCAGTAGTATATTGTAGGATGATTTGTCTTGTGAAATAGTCTTTGGCGTCATGTATCCTATTTTATAACACTTTTTTTACTCTGCTTACTTTTTTCTCTCCTACCCCGAATTATTGAGCGGATACATCGCAACTTTGGTTAAAATGATTGAATCTCTGCCAGAAACTCTGCAAGATAGAGTTGTCGAACACCTGCGAGAATACATTCGGAAATTTAATATTACTGTTGCTGTGAGTCCTGACGGTAAGCTGGAGATTCCGGCTGAGGTTGAAAGTCAACTAAAGCCAGGAAATAGATATACAGTTACAGTTACAAAAGATAGCATTGTTTTTCAGAAGATGAAAGCAGGTTGTGACTGGGAGGAATGGCGGCGACGTATAGATTCATTACCACCAGATCCAAATCCGATGACAATCGAAGAAATTTGTGAAGTTGTCCGGGAAGTGCGTCGCGAAGAAAATTCTGAAAGAGAGTCACAGCTATTAGAACCACTGTATCAGTTTCAGACACAAATACAGTCTGATACTCAAGTTCTAGAAATACCTTCTATTGCTCAATACCCCAGCCGTCGCGAGTTTATGAAATTGCCCATTGAAGAGAGACGGCGCATTTTAGCAGAACAGGCTGAGGTGATGTTAAGTCATTACCAGGAAGATAGAGAATGGCAAGAATTACAGACAGGAGACTTAATTGACTACTAACTCTCTGTCTCCCAGGGATACGGCTTGTTTTAATTTGGCAAACTTTTACTTACTTTCTTTTTCGCTGTTGTCCTCTTTTTTTGTGATCGCTCGTTTTGATTTGGTCACGGTCTTAGTTTTTTTGCTTTCAGTTGATGTTTTTTTAGTGGAAGTTGTTTTCTTTACATTTGATTTCGTCTTCTTGTCTTCTTTTTGTGTTTCTTCTTCCATTGGCACTATATCTAATAACTTTACTCTCGGGGCATAAAGATAACAAATAAACCATTCTTTAAAATTTTCAAATTTTTGTTGATCGCCAAATTGAACAATAGGAATAGTCAACAATTCTCCGTGTCTGGCAAAATATATTCCGATGTTTTCAATGGGCCTGTCATTTGGATTACTATTTACACCACCAATAAGTGATAAAATGTAATACCCTAAAACTTGGTTAATATAATTTCTGTCTAGTTTAAGATTTTTAGTTACTTTTATGTCAATTAGAGTATTGTCAATAATCAGATCCGCGTCTGCATTACCAACTAAGGATGAGCCTGCGCCAAACGTTGGATTCAAATAGCATTTGTCTTTTGCTTGGAAGTTTTTATGGTCAACAAGTGAAATGAGTGATTTTAGGTCTTTGATATCTTCATGATTATAATTGTCTAGATTTTCGTCGATAAAACCTGCTCTATAAAGCACATCTAGTTTTGCAAGAAAAATTGTATTACAAATTAATTCATCAGTTATCTGTCCGTTGTCAACATAATTATTATAATTAATTTTTGTCTGTTCATATTGATCGGTAATTATTGCTAAAAGGTCTTGTTTTTTGAATAGTTTGTCACCACGAAAGCCGGTCACTACTTCTCCTGTTGAATTTAAATGTAAACATAGCATTTTAAATGAACTATCTGCTACCCAAAAGTTTCTTTGAATACAAGTGTCTTTATTGTGGTATTGTAAATAAAAGCGAAGTAAATAGTCAAAAGCTGTTCCAATAATTCCATAATTAGTTGTCAATGGCGGTGCCTTAAGTTCCGCCTTTAACTTAAAAGATGGTGTTAAAAATTCTGTCTTGAATTTGTCTCTAAGTTCTTGATTATTTCGATCTGACAAGATTGATGTTAAACTCATAAATTGTCTTTGTTAAGTTTTTATGTTTGAAGATGCTTGACTAGCTGTGAGAGGCTTGAGCATTCAAATAATAACACAATCTGACGCAGGTTAGTAAATTTTATAATCCCAAACCCCAAGAGCGCTCGCCACTGTCTGATTATTTTAGAAACAGGCGATCGCTCAAATCAGCAACGAGATCGAACCTCTCTCGCTTACCGAATTGATGGCAAAATGTCAAGGCTCGCCAGCCGAATCATTTAAAGCAATACATTCTTTAACAAGACGCGGAATAATTGAAAATTTGACCTGTGAAGCTGAAACCGTTTTCACGATGCCACCTGTGTTAAAACAGTATGTTAAAATAGTTGCTGGATAGTCTTAAAAATATAGCTAAATGAGAGAAAACCATGACCGCAATTCGTACCCAACCTAAGCAGATGCTCAGTTTTGAGCAATTTATCAAACAACTTCCCGACGAAGACGGCCGCTATGAACTTGTCAATGGAGAAATTGTGAGAATATTACCAATCAGACTGCACGAAACTCTGGCTGAATTTCTTTCAGACGCTTTCAAAGACGAGGTAAAAAGACTCAAGCTTAACTACTGGGTATCTGGTAGAGTTGTGTTGAGAACCTTAACCCCAAATGGTAAAGAACAAGGCCGCCATCCTGACGTTACTGTAGTAGACAAAACTCTTTGGGAGTCGAAGCCTTTCGCTTACTCAGCACTAACTGAACCGCTGCAATTAGTTGTAGAAGTTGTCTCGACAAATTGGGAAGATGATTATATCGACAAGCTGGATGAATATCAGCGGCTGGGAATTTCTGAATATTGGATTGTTGATTATTTAGCTCTGGGAAGTCGGAATTATTTGGGAAATCCGAAAGAACCGACTGTTTTTGTTTACCTACTTGATGAAAATGGGGTTTATCAAATGACTGCTTACCGAGGAACTGAGCGAATTATATCCCGAACTTTCCCAGAATTAGCGCTGACAGCAGAGCAAGTGTTAGATGTATGATATCAAATCTGGTTGCACCGGAATGATAGAGGAGACGGCAATGCCGTATCCCTACCCCAAAATAACATTGTAGGGACACGGCACTGCCGTCTCCTAATTTCTTAAATATCTTCGTTTATCTCTTAGCCTGCGAAGGCAGACTTCGTTTGTGTAGACGCGGTTTCCAACCGCCCAACGATCTAAAAAAGAGAAGAAGGCTTTCTCTTCCTTCTTCCCTCAAATTACGATCGCATCGAAGCCTTTTGTTCAGCCTTCAAATCGCGGTTGCTAGACGCCGCCAACTCCGCATCCAACAGCGTCTTACCAGTCGCAGCCAAATACACGTCATCCAAACTCGGCCGAGATTGAGCAATCCCAAAAGTAGGAAGTCCCGCATCTTTCAAAGCTTGCTGAATGGTGACAAGGGCGTCGCTTTGCGGTGTGACGACTAAATTCAGAGAATTTCCTTGGGCGGTGTTGATAATTACTTCTTGCACGAAAGGCAGAGATTCCATTAAAGCTTGGGCTTTTTCGGCTTCTTCGATCGGCGAAAACTCCCGAATCCGCAAAGTCACCCGATCGCCCCCAACCCGATTTTTCAACTCCTCCGGCGTCCCCTGTGCAATCACCGTACCCTTGTCAATAATCGCCACGCGATCGGCTAAAGCATCCACTTCTTCGAGATAGTGACTCGTAATCAAAACCGTCGTACCCTCATCCCGCAAGCGCCGCAGGAAATCCCACACCACCACCCGACTTTCAATATCGAGCCCGACAGTCGGTTCATCCAACACCAAAACATCCGGCTGGTGCAGCAATCCAGCAGCTAAGTCGAGGCGCTTGCGGATACCCCCGGAATAGGTGCCCGTTTTTTTATTTTCCCACTCCTCCAAACCGAGGAGTTTCACCATTTCGTCAATCCGCCCTTTAATAGTCTTGCGCGGCAAATGGTAAAGCGCCGCTTGCAATTGCAAAAGTTCGCGCCCCGTGAGCACCTTATCGAGAGCGACTTCTTGGGCGACGTAGCCGAGTTTCTGTCTGGCCATTCTCGGCTGGCTGACTGCTGAAATGCCTGACACTTCAATCCGTCCGCTATCTGGCGCACTCAATGTACAAAGTACCCGCAGGGTTGTGGTTTTGCCTGCACCGTTGGGGCCTAGCAAACCAAATATTTCCCCCGGTTCTACCTTGAAGGAAACATCTTTAACGGCTTCTACAGTGCCGTAGCGTTTCTGAAGATTTTCAATTAAAACGGCGGGAGCCATATATTTTAAGGATGAACTGGTTGTTAATATTTTGACACTTCTGGGCTTAATTTGCCGGAATGGGCGATCGCACGTTCCGACTTCCTGTGCTGGTGGCGATCGCACATTCCGACTCAACGCGAAACTGCTGATTGTTTTGATTTTCGATCGCGGTTTAAAACTTTTCAACTCGATCGCGGTTCCCAACCCCCAGCACCCTCAGTCTTTTCTAGTCTCAAATATCAACTTTTCTAGCAACCGCCTTGGATGGTTAAGATGTTCTTAATTACTACTAAAAACATTAGGTTCGATTCCATCTCCACTCTACCTTCTACCCTCTTACTGATAAGCTGTTCGACATTCAAAGTGCACTATTTGTGGCTCAGACCTCATGCTGTAAAGGGTTCAAACCATAAATTTAAATGACTAACAGTTTATCCGTTACATCCCTTACAAAATCCGTTGCCGAACTTCCTTCTTCTATTACCTCCAAACAAGTATGAGTTTTGAGTTAATTCTAACTTGGAAGTTAGCAACTCAAAACTCATATTTTTTAAACAAGTAGAGATGCACCCGAAACCTGTTATTTTATAATTATCTCTACTTCTAGGCGGATGTCGATCGCAATTAGAATCATTAACACCGATCTCCAAACATTAAACTGTCGCTTAAAAACACGGAAAACTTCCCTAAGTGGCAAGTTCTAATTTTATCCAGTTTGCAAAAGAATGTAACTTTAGGCCCATGTTCTATACCCCGATAATCATCAGTCATTACCAATTCTTTAAGCGAAAATTGAAAAGGCTATGAACTTCTTTCTCGCTCGGGGGTTGGGTGCTGGGTCTTTAATCGACAATTTTCACCCAACCGCGACGCACATTGTACAGCAGTCGGTTGATGATGGCATACTCATCTTCATTCAGGGTTCTTTCTAAGAGTGCGGATCTTAGCTGTCTCCGGTCGTGGCGAGTCACGACACTAGAGAACATGACCTGACCAAATAATTCTTCGAGTGTCATTTGGGAAACGGACATGATAAACCTCCTAGTTGATTGAGAGATATTAAAATATTACAGGCTGATCGTAGTCCTATTATGCTCTGTCCGATCGCCGATTCCTGCGATCGAAAACATTGACACGGTGTGATTTATAGGCTAAAAATTTGTGACTGAGACTTAGACGCTCAGTGACTCGGATCTTTTAAATTCGTGATGCTTGTCACAAATGTTGACAGTTGACAGTTGACAGTTGATCGAGGGCAGAAGGCAGAGGGGAGAGGTTCGAGGGAAGAAAGCCGATCGACTGTTCGTAGTGTGGACTTTAGTCCGCATCAATTTCTGCGGACTAAAGTCCACACGTGCGTTCCTTACTTATTGCGGTCAATTGACCGGACATGACATCAATCCCCTCATCATCCCGTCTGCCAATTTTGCAGCTAATTGAGGCACCGGTCAATAGTCGCTACAACCGACTCGGCCAACTCTTGCAGCGCGTAGCCCCCCTCCAAACCGAAGGCGATGCGGCGGGTGATTTGCAGGCAATATCCCGTGAAAGTACCGAAATCTGACGGCGCCAGATTCATGCTAGCCAGCGGATCCGAGGCTATTGCGTCGTAACCGGCGCTGACAATCAACAAATCCGGTTCAAAATTTGACAAAAACGGCACGACAAGAGATTCAAAGGCGCTCAGGTATTCAGCTATGCCGCCACCCGGATACAGGGGAATATTCAGCACGTTGTTGTAGGCGCCTTGCTCGTCAGCATCTCCGGTTCCCGGATAGCAGGGAGATTGGTGCAGGGAACAGTAGGCAATTTGCCTGCTGTTTTCCACCAAAGATTGAGTGCCGTTGCCGTGGTGCACGTCCCAGTCTAGGATGGCGACGCGGTTGATTCCCGGCTGTTCCAAGGCATAGCGAGCTGCGATCGCAGCGTTGGAAAACAAGCAAAATCCCATCGCACGGCTGTTTTCGGCGTGGTGTCCCGGCGGCCTGGCGATCGTAAAAGCTGGTTCGTTGGTTGCTAAAACTCGATCGACCCCATCGAGCCAAGCACTCACCGCCAGCAGCGCTACGTCGTAACTTTCAGCAGAAATCGGCGTGTCACCGTCGAGGTAGCCGCCTCCACGATTAGCCAAATGTTCGACTTCTTTGATGTATCTTGGCGCGTGAACTTTTTTGATTGCTGACAACAGTTCTAGTTCGCGCTGCGCCACTGGCGTCGGCAGTTGCCACTCAATGCGATCGGCCCAGGGAGCAGCTTTCAGAGCCTTGACGATCGCCGTCAAACGTTCTGGTCGCTCTGGGTGAAGCATTCCAGTCTTGTGCAGCAAAAAATCTTCGGAATAGATGACGGGTAGCATCGGCTGATTTTAGATTTTAGATTTTGGATTTTAGATTTTTAGTTTGCTTTAAGAAAGCCTTCGGTTTTGTGAAATTAAAATTGCGATCGGGCCACCATTTTGATTTTTTATATAGCCCTCAAAAAAACTCACCAAAGCATGAAACCCGACCGCCTAAAAAAACCTTTCTAGCTTTTGCCAATTGATGACTAAATCACCAACTGCTTTCCTTACGAATTTCCCTTGTTTCGTCCCTTAATTTTTCTGCCAACTTTCCCATAAAGTTAAGGGCAAATTGTGATATAATTTTAGGAGTAATTTGCAATATTTGGCAGCTCAACTGAATCCAGATCGATTTTATCGCATTTTTGGGATTTATAGCGGTCAAATTTAAAGTTTTAGCGGAGTTTTTCAACCTATGAGTATCTCTGAGTCGCGGATAATCCCGACGGATCTGGGTGGTGAGATGTCCCGATCGTACTTGGAATACGCCATGAGCGTCATAGTCGGTCGGGCGCTACCAGATGCTAGGGACGGTCTCAAGCCCGTTCACCGACGCATTCTCTACGCCATGAACGAATTGGGCTTGACTCCCGATCGACCATTCCGCAAATGCGCCCGCGTCGTCGGGGAGGTGCTGGGCAAGTATCACCCGCACGGAGATACAGCAGTTTACGACGCCCTGGTGCGGATGGCTCAAGATTTCTCCATGCGCGAACGCCTGATCAACGGCCACGGCAACTTCGGCTCCGTTGACAACGACCCGCCCGCTGCCATGCGGTACACCGAATGTCGCCTCACAGCCCTGACGAGCGACTCCATGCTGCGCGACATCGACTGCGAAACAGTAGATTTCGGCGACAACTTCGACGGTTCCCAACAAGAACCCCTCGTACTCCCCGCACGCATCCCCCAAATTTTGCTCAACGGTTCCTCCGGGATTGCCGTCGGGATGGCAACCAACATTCCGCCGCACAACTTGGGCGAAATAATCGACGGTTTCTTAGCCCTAATCCACAATCCAGGAATTACCGACCTGGAATTGATGCAGTACATCCCCGGCCCAGACTTTCCCACCGGCGGGCAAATTCTCGGCAGAGGCGGCATTCGCGATGCTTACACCACCGGGCGCGGCTCGATTACAATGCGCGGAGTCGCCGGCATTGAAACCATCGAACACGCCGGCCGCCCCGACAAAGAAGCAATTATTATCACCGAATTGCCTTACCAAACAAACAAGGCAGCGTTAATTGAGAAAATTGCCGAACTGGTAAACGACAAAAGATTAGATGGGATTTCCGACATTCGCGACGAAAGCGATAGAGACGGAATGCGGATCGTGATCGAACTCAAACGCGACGCCTATCCCCGCGTCGTCCTCAACAACCTCTACAAACAAACACCGCTCCAATCAAATTTTGGAGCCAATATGTTAGCGCTAGTAAACGGGGAACCCCAACTACTGACGCTCTCACAATTCCTCAATGTCTTCCTAGACTTCCGCATTGAGACAATTACTCGCCGGACTCAATACGAACTCCGCAAAGCAGAAGAACGCGACCATCTCCTGCAAGGCTTATTAATTGCCCTAGACAATTTAGATGCCATTATTCACCTAATTCGTGCCGCTGCCGACTCCGCCGCTGCCAAACAAGAATTGATCGATAATTACGGTCTTTCCGAACAACAATCTGATGCAATTCTGCAAATGCAACTGCGGCGTTTGACAGCATTAGAAGCGCAAAAGATTCAGCAAGAACACGAAGAACTTCGCACTAAAATCGCCGATTTGGAAGATATCTTAGCGCGTCGGGAACGCATCTTAGAAATCGCCGAAGTCGAAGCACTCGAAATCAAAACCAAAATCGCTACTCCCAGGCGCAGTATCATCGAACACGCCGAAGGAGAAATCGATGAAAGAGATTTAATTGCCAACGAACAAGCAATTATTCTGATCACAGAGCAAGGCTACATCAAGCGGATGCCTGTCAGCACTTTCGAGGCCCAAAGTCGCGCTACTCGCGGCAAAGCAGGCGCGAAAATGAAGGAAGATGACGGAGTAGAACATTTCCTTTCCTGTTGCGATCACGATAGCGTTTTGTTCTTTAGCGATCGGGGCGTAGTTTACTCTGTCAAAGCTTATCAAATTCCCGTTTGTTCCCGCACGGCTCGCGGTACTCCCGTGGTACAACTGCTGCCGATTCCTATAGAAGAAAAAATCACTTCTATGGTGTCAGTTACAGAATTCACCAGCGAAGAATACTTGGTGATGTTGACTCGCGGCGGCTACATCAAGAAAACCGCACTTTCAGCTTTTGGCAACATCCGCACTAACGGATTAATCGCGATTTCTCTAGAAGAAGGCGATCAATTGCGTTGGGTGCGGAGAGCAAGAGTTGGTGACAGCATTATCATCGGTACGCGCCAAGGTATGGCGATTCACTTCCGCACCAATCACGAGCAGTTGCGTCCGGTTGGCCGCGCGACTCGGGGTGTGAAATCAATGAAATTGCGATCGGGCGATGAGTTGATCAGCATGGACATCTTGCCAAGTTCCATTGTTGCCGAAATTGCTGACACAGAAGATTCAGAATTGGAAGGAACAGAAGTTGCTCTCTTAGAAACGGGCGAATCGGAATTTGAAGGAGCCGAAATTGCTGAAGATGTGGAATTGGAAGACGAAGAATTAGAACTGGATGCTGAGGAAGTTGAAGGCGAAGATGCCGAAGAAATTCCCGCCGTTAGCAGCGAAGTTCCTAGCGTTTTGGTCATCACCACCAACGGTTACGGCAAGCGAGTTCCTGTTTCTCAATTCCGCCTCCAAAGACGTGCTGGCAAGGGATTGACTGCTACTAAATTCAAGTCGAAGAAAGGTAAGGATCAGGTAGCAGCGCTGCGAATTGTCAACGCAGATGACGAATTGATGATTATTACCAACCGAGGTATTATTATCCGTCAAGCTGTGAGTGCAATTTCCACGCAATCGCGTACTGCAACGGGTGTGCGGGTGCAGCGCTTGGATGAGGATGATTCGATCGTAGCTGTGGCTTTGGTGCCGGCTTCGGGTGAAGAGTCGATCGAAGAAGCGCAATCTGAGGAAGCGACAGAAGAGTCCTAAGTTAATAGTTTGTAGGGTGTGCTGCGGTGCACCTTACTCCTTTTTAAGGTACGTAGTTGGGCTTTAGCCCTCTTTCCTAGTCTTATAAAGAGGGCTAAAGCCCAACAACGTACCTAATTTGTATGAGGACTGACTTTAAGTTGACACTAATGTGCAATTCCATGTCCGGCACTTCAATCATTGACAATTGACACGATAATTGCTATAGCATAATATAAGCGTAAAGTTAATAGTAAAAGTCTGTAAAAATGCCTTATTTAACAGCAGCAAACGACATCAAAGCACTCATCGCTAAATTTTCGCAATCTAAAATCCTGTGGGTTGACACAGAAATAGCAGACTATAAATCGAACCCCAGATTATCTCTAATTCAAGTGTTAGCAGACTCCACCGATTCGACAGGAGATGCCACCTTTCTACTAGATGTCTTAGATCAACCTGAATTGGCAAAAGACTTCATCAACCAAATCATGGTAAATCCAAATATTGAAAAAGTCTTCCACAGCGCCAGCTATGACATCAGATTTTTGGGTAATGACGACGCCAAAAATGTCACTTGTACATTAAAAATGTCGAGACAGATTCCAGCTTATATCCTCCCCTTACCCAACCGACAACTCAAAACCTTAATCGAAACACTTTGCGGCATTACTTATGTAGATAAAACAGAACAAAGCGGCGATTGGGCAAAGCGTCCCCTGAGTGATAAGCAGCTAGAATATGCCAAGATGGACGCGGTTTATTTAGCTAAAGTGCACAGCCGCTTGCTAGAAATCCTTGCCCAATCTTACCCCGAACCCGCAACGGAAAACTTGATATCCTTGGGGAAAAAATATCAGCAAATAGAATCTCAGTGGAAGCCGCTAGATGCAGAAATTGCTGAAGTGAAAGAACGATTTAAAGCAGGAATGATGGCGCAAAAGCTCAAAGATAGCTCTTGTTTTCAGCTTTCCAGTTCGATAACGATGAAAGTTAATTTTATGACGCTGGCGAGACTGACACAAACTCAGCAAATTGATTTAAATTTTCCGGTGACGCTGACGAAAGAAATTCAAAAACAGTTAGGACAACTCATCACTCACCCATCTTTGCAAGTTGAGGATATTGCTAGTTGGCGGTTGAATTCTAATGTACAGCAGCGGCGAAAATCTACTACTAAGAAAATTGCGCCGGAACCCGAGAGTGAGGATTTAACAGCATTGGGGAAAAGGTATCAAGAAATTTTGCCTGAATGGAAGTTGCTGGATTCGGAAGTTGAGCATCTGAAAGAACGGATTAAAAAAGCAATGTTGGTACAAAATAAGAGCAATACTCCCGATTTTAAGTTATCTAGTTCTTCGATTTTGAAGGTAGATTTTGCTAGCTTGGCTAAACTTGTGCAATCTGCGGGAGTTGAGTTAGATTTTATGGTGACGCTGACTCAATACATCCAAAAGCAGTTGGGGGATGCGATTAACACAATTGATGTGCAGATTGAGTATATTACCAGTTGGCGGATGACGGCCAAGACTGTGGAAGATGAAGATGAGGAAATCCCGTTTTAAGCTAGGACTAAGGCTAAGTGTCACACTTAAATCTACTTGTAAGGATTTAGTAGATTACCTGCCTCCTCCCGACACTCCTCAATATACTTTTTTAAGGTATCTAGGGAGTTCTCAGGTGTTGATTTAAGCCCTGAACCAAAAACATTTTTAATTGCTTTATCACATTCTCGAACAGGAACAATGAGCTCCCGAATAGTCTCAAAGCCATCGGCTTCAATATTTCTGAGAACAAGTTGCTCTAAGCACCATAATCTATGATTTAGAGACTCTTGAATGATAGGTAAGTTAACTTTTGCTAAGGCTTTAATGAATCTTTTATCTCCAGTAAAAATCTGAGCATATTTATCATCTTGAATAACTTTGATAGCATGACTTGTGAGAATTGCTTCACCTTGATCGATATTTTCAATACTGGATAACTGGATAAAAATTTCTTGGTCAATATCGGCTTCAGATATGTTTTCTAAAGTTCTAGTAAGGTAAAGAACTTGTTTATAATTAATAACACGATCTTCTGTTTTTTGACGTTTACCTGCTTCAAAATTTTTCCAATCCTTTTCAAATTTATATTTTGCCGTCTCTAGGATATTAACTTGCTCATAACTAGCATCAAATAATTTAAGAGTATTATCGAATAGCTGGAATGTAGCAAGCTTTTTGACAATGTCATTATCGATACAATAGATACAACTAGACAAAGCTATTCTCCTAAAATTTGGTCTAAGTAATCAGCATTATCGTCACCTAATTCATCCCAATTTAGATGCTGCTCTAAAAATTTGTTAATAGTTTTTTGTCCTTCTTTAGGAGCATTAATTAAATTTACACATTTCATAGATAATGCAAAATATTTTTTATTATACCAGCCATAATTTAAAGCTAATGCAGATGGATCGATGGTAGAGTCATTTTCAAGAAGTTGAAAAATTTTATTTTTTAGGTTTTGTGCATTGTTAAACTTTTTATTGCCGAGGGAGTTATCAAAACTGTTGACTAGCAGTTTAACTGCAAACTGATTGCTATCTATTTCTTCTCGATCGTCAGAGTCTTGCTTAATATCATCATCAATCAAAATACCTTCTTTAACTTTAATATGACCAAGGGCAAGATGACCCAGTTCATGAGCAAGATCGAAAGCTAACCATGCCGAGTTAGTAAGACTATTACTCAAGACAATCACGGGATAATCATATTGCCATTGGATCATGCCTGTAATTTTTCGGGTGTTTTTAGGGTAATTCTTAAAATAGACAACAGCGATACCATGTTCCCAACAGTAATCGAGCAAGCTGTACAAAGTGACTTGAGGATGTTTGGCAACAATCTCTGATCGGACTTGATGAGGGTCAGATGGGATGGGTTTAAATTCGAGCTTTATAGTATCAGCGACCACTTCCGCAACCCGTGAGGCAAGTTGATGAGCAACCTCAGGTACGTCTGCTTTATCCTGTTGATGGTACTTGAACTTGGTATGGAGTAAGGGCTTAAACTGAGGGGCCTGATTCTCAGCTAAAAGACTTTTGAGGTCTAGGTGCAGACGTTGGGCAATATGACCAGCGCCCTCTAGGACGGCGACGGGTTTATTGTCTAATTCTTCATTCCACCAACTGGGCAAGCCTTTTTCTTGAACGAAACGTTTTGGGAAACCGATCGCCGAGAGTTTTTTATAGAGAACAGACATTGATAATGTTTGTGTCATTGGCTTGCCCTCCGTCTGAGAATTTGCTTAATATCATTCTAACCTAATTGCAGATAATTTAGCTACTATTTTTTGTGACAGAACGTAGATATTTATCATACCATAGGATAAATTTTGCAAAAGCAACACCAAAGGAAAGTTACGAGCCAGAAGAATTGCGATCGTAGAAGATTTGCGATCGCTCCTTTTGTATTGGCAACCTAACACTGGTCTCATCTAGCTATTTCCTAGTCGCTACTGCTGCGCCTTTGCGGTTAATTTCAATCACACATATTTAACCAAGGTGGGCAAATAATGCCCACCATAGTTTTTACTTACCTACCGTGAAATACTCATTCTTAGCGTACACGCTGATAATGCAGTCGCCGACTTCAAAAAACATCCCCTCTTGCTCATCTTTAGAGAATTGCAAGTTGCTGTATTTAGCACCAATTTCATCAGCAGCCGCCGCCTTAGCCTCCATTTCATCGGGAATAAGTCCGGTTGAACCGATGTAGAAAACTAGCGGCGAAACTTTCTCACTGTACACTTTTTCGGCGTAGGTTTCCAGTTGCTCGTTTGCACTAGCTAAAGCAGCGACAAATTCGTCTCGCTTGACATCTTTTTCCTGCCATTTTGCTTGCAGAAGCCTCAGCAAACTTTCTGCACCCACTTTTTCTAAGGTGGCGCTAACAATTCCGTTATTTTCCAAGCCCAAAAAGTCATCGAAAATCAGCTTCATTAAGTCGTCAACTTTGGTGATTTTGGTGCGGGATGAAACTGTTTTGTGTGCGAAGACGACAGGCTCATCTAAGGTGATGTCAAATGTCGGTTTTGCTAGCTTTTCGCCCGTGTTTTTGTGGTAAACTTCGTAGAGGCGATCGAGAAATTTGTTGGCTGAGTGCAATTTGCCGAAGTTGAGGATATTTTTGCTGCCGATGTCGATTTTGTAGCTGACTCGCGAATCTACTGTACCATTGGCGATCGCACTTTTTAACTCTGTGTACTCCGTCGTCGTCGGAAAGTTGAGGTAAAGGCTTTTTGACAGATAGTGCTGTTTCAACTCTTCCAACTGTTGAGCCGTATAACTCTCGGATGCTTCCTTCAAATGAGCCGAGAGAATGCTGGAGAGAATTTTAATGTTGGCGAGTTCCTCAAACACTCCGTCAAGGCTGCCGTAACGCCCGTCAAAAGGCACTAGCGGCAAACTGTCTAAGTTAAGATCGTACTCCGAATGGAAGTCAAAATCTCCCGCAGGCGAGCCGTCTTGTTCGAGCACACCGCATTTTTTGAGCAAATCAAACACTGCTTGGCTGCTGATTTTGGTTCGCAGCGACTTGATATTAACTTCGCCGTCGCTGACAATGGTATAATTGTTGAAAGTATTGAGGTCTGTCACCAGAATTCCTGCCACTTCTGCGATCGCACTTCCATCCTCAACTTTTACCAGTTTAACTTTCCTGGTAATCAGCATATTGATGGTAGCGGTATTTTGATTGATCGCAAATGAACCCATCCGCACGTATTCGCCGCCATCTAAGAATTCTGTTTTCAGCCAAGGCTTGACAAGGTTGCCGTTTTCGTCTCGCTTTCCTTCAACTCGCTTCAAACCTTTGCGCTGATAGTTTTCTTGCAAGTGTTTCAAGTTGATGATGATGCTGTTGCTGTTTTCCTCCAATATCTCGATCAACTCCAGCAGGGAAATTTTATCACTGACTTTTACCCGATCGCCAATTTCATGATTTTGCAACACATCCGGCGCAAACACAGCCCGTTCCAAATCCTCCGTAAACTCCGCTATTTGAGCATTTGTCAAAGCTTTAGCGTGTTTTTCCGTCAAAGTAGCATCGAAGGTGCTCGCCAGCGCATACTTCGCCGTATTCAAATTGCCGTCAGCGAGGTTAGCTTTCGCAAAAGCAAACACCGACTCATCAGTTTGAGCAACCGGAACCTCTAATTTGTCATACTCATCTTTGGTGACTTGCTGATACTTGTAAAACAGTCCCGCATCGTCTGCTTTCAGCCCGCAGATTTTCAGCGTACTCGATGAACCGCTGATTTTCTTGCCGCTTTTGGAAACAAAAACTTGATAATCGTATTCCTTGATTAACGGTTCTTCCAGCGGCGGCGCCACCGAATCACCTAACAGTTTAGTGCTGTCGTACAGAGCATCGTAAACCATTTTAACTTCGCCAGCGCGGATGCAATTTCCCGATAAAGTGTTGGCGATTTTCGAGAGCAGTTTGAAGTCAGCAGAAGCATAGGATATCGTGTTGGCAAACACATCCATGTCCTTAAGTTCGTCACAAATTTCCGCTAGTTTTGCTGCTTCGGCATTAGGACTTGGGTCATTTGCGTAACCGTCTGTGTGCAAGTTAATTGCTGTCACTTCTCCCGCTTTTACGAGAGATTTAGCAAGCTGCATCGACTGGGATATGCAGGTACAGCCAGCGGTTTGGATATTTTTAATTTGTTTGATGTATTGAGAGTCAATCTTCGTCACTTCTTGAATGGAAATTCGCTGAAAGTGACTAATTACGTCTCCGTGGTCAGCGTAGGAAATGAGGCTGACAATTAGTTGGTAATTGTTGTATTCGTCTAAAGTCAAAAGCTTGACTAGGGTCTCTTTCAGCGGTTTTAAGTCATAATACATCGAGCCGGAGCGATCGATAATGATGATGCTGTGGGCAACGGATTTTTCGGGGATATCGCCTGGTGTTCTTTCGAGATTGAGGCGATCGACTAAATAGAATGCCTTTTCATTTCCGGCAAAATTATAGAGGGTAAATTTGGTGCGATTATTCGAGGCTGCTTGGCTGCTGGAACTTTTGATTTGAGATGATTGTTTTGCTTGCCGTGCCATACTTTTCACCTATGTTGATTTATTCCTCAACACTATCTTGACACGCGTTTATGTCGGTGTCAAGGCCTGTTGAGGAAAATTATCGTTATTGTAGGGAGAGGTACGTTGTTGGGCTTTAGCCCTCTTTATCTATAAGTCTAAAGGAGGCTAAAGCCCAACAACGTACCTTAGTTACTGTAGGGTGCGTCAGGGGCGATTTTTTTGAGCAGTCATCATATTCTGTTGCTGACGCACCCTACAGATTTAGTATTCGTAAAAACTCGGTTTATGACCGCGCGTGCAAGTCCTAAAATATTTAATCAATAATGCTAAATTTAGCAAATCCGCTGCTCAAACTCTATCTAAATTTAATCGGATGGGTAGCGTTTGGATTCATTCTCGGCCGCCTGCTACCGAGAAGCTATTCTACATATTTAGCCAAGTTTCTGTTCTTTTTTGGCACACCGCTGAGCATTGTTACTTTTATCCGCCACGCCAATTTTTCTGGCCCTATTTTGCTGGCGCCGCTGATAGCTTGCGCGGCAATTCTAGCGGGTGGCGGACTTGCTTGGATTGTGATAAATTTCGGCTGGGGCGAGGAACGTCTCAAGACTATTAATCCAGGCAAAAATACCTCGGAAGCCAAAACCGCCTGGAGTTTGCCGACTCAAGGCAGTTTTTTATTAGCGGCGATGTTTGGTAATACGGGTTTTTTAGGAATTCCCATCACCTTGTCTTTGTTGGGCCCGGAACACTTTGCTTGGGGGTTGTTTTACGACTTGCTGGGTACTGGTACGGCAATCAATTTACTCGGAATTGCGATCGCCTCTGGCTGCGGTAACAGCAATCTACACCAGCATTGGTTAAGTCCCCTGCGAGCAATTTTGCAGAATCCGGCACTGTGGGCTCTGGGTATGGGATTTGTTTCGCGCAGCTTGCCACTGCCGACATTAATCGAAGGATTGTTAACAACAGGTGCTTGGGCTGTAATTAGTTTATCTTTGATTACAATCGGGATGCAGTTGAGCAAGTTGAATTCTTTGCACAATCTCAAACAAGTTTTGAGTTGTCTGTCAATTAAAATGCTGTTAATTCCCTTGGTATTTGGCGCGGGTTTAACGTTTGTTGGCATTACGGGCGCGCCGCGGCTTTCGCTGGTGCTGCAAATGGCAATGCCTCCGGCTTTTGGTACTACTTTGCTGGCTGAAGTTTTTAATCTCGATCGCGAATTGACCGTAACTGCGATCGGTATTGGCTGCGTTACTTTATTATTCACGATTCCAATCTGGATGCTGCTATTTAGTTTTTCATGAAAATAGAATCTGATTAGTTTAAGAAGGGGGTTATTTTAGTGACATGAATCACAACCATTGAGCGATCTATGTCATGTTCATTTTACTTAACAATCACTGGAGTTGGAAATTCAATTTTCTTCTGTTAAGCTACAAATAGCCCACAGATGAGGCGAATAATAAAAGTATGACAACTCAAAATTTTACATTGACAGGTTATGAAATTGTCGATCGCATTTACTCAGGAACTCGCACCCTAGTTTATCGAGGTTTCCGTACTAGCGACAAACAGCCAGTAGCCATCAAAGTCCTGCGGAGCGAGTATCCCAGTTTTAGCGAACTCGTGCAATTTCGCAATCAATATACCATTGCCAAAAACCTCAATTTACCCGGAATCATCGAAACATACAGCTTAGAAACTTATCAAAACAGCTATGCGCTGGTAATGGAAGACTTCGGGGGAATCTCTCTGAAGGAATGGAGGGAACAAGCGGAAACTGCGCCGAATTTGAGGGATTTTCTGCAAATGGCGATCGACATCAGCAGTACATTAGATATACTCTGCCGCCACCGCATCATTCACAAAGACATTAAACCCGCCAATATTTTAATTAATCCAGAAACAAAACAAGTCAAACTAATTGACTTTAGCATCGCATCTTTGCTGCCGAGGGAAACTCAAACTCTGATGAATCCTAACGTGCTCGAAGGGACACTCTGTTATTTGTCTCCGGAACAAACCGGCAGGATGAATCGCGGCATTGACTATCGAACTGATTTCTATTCTTTGGGCGTGACTTTCTATGAATTGCTGGCGGGAGAATTGCCGTTTCAGTCCAACGATCCGATGGAATTGGTGCACTCTCATATTGCCAAGCAACCGCCATCACTGCATTCCATGAAGCCGGAAATCCCGCAGGTACTTTCCCAGATTGTCAGCAAATTGATGGCAAAAAATGCTGAAGACCGCTATCAGAGCGCTGTGGGGCTGAAATTTGATTTAGAATTTTGTTTGCGTCAACTACAGGACAGTGGTCAAATTGGAATTTTTGCAATAGCCCAGAGGGATCTGTGCGATCGCTTCATCATACCAGAGAAGCTCTACGGGAGAGAAACCGAAGTAAAAACCCTACTCGAAGCCTTTGAGCGCGTTGCATCCCCCCTTACCAAGGGGGGACACAGGGGGGTCGAAATGATGTTAGTAGCTGGTTTTTCAGGGATTGGGAAAACAGTTGTAGTTAACGAAGTCCACAAACCAATTGTGCGACAGCGCGGCTATTTCATCAAAGGCAAATTCGACCAATTTAACCGCAATATTCCATTCTCAGCTTTTGTGCAAGCCTTTCGAGATTTAATGCGGCAACTGCTCAGCGAAAGTGATGAAAATTTGGCTAATTGGCAAACTCAAATATTGCAAACACTGGGCGATAACGGGCAAGTTATCATTGAAGTAATTCCCGAGCTAGAAAAAATTATTGGGCAACAACCACCCGCACTCGAATTATCGGGAACAGCGGCACAAAATCGGTTTAATTTGCTGTTCCAAAACTTTATTCAGGTGTTCACAAAACCCGAACATCCGCTGGTGATATTTTTGGATGACTTGCAGTGGGCAGATTCCGCATCGCTACAGTCGATCAAGCTATTGATGAGTGGCAATGGCTATTTACTGATGTTAGGAGCCTATCGGGACAATGAAGTCTCACCCGTCCACCCCTTTATTTTGACCGTAGAAGAAATCAGAAAAGCGAACGCGATCGTCAATACGATTACCCTGGCACCGCTAGATTTGGCGGATACCAATCATCTAGTTGCCGATACGTTGAATTGTTCGAGGGAACTGGCGCAACCCTTGACTGCGTTAATCGATCGCAAAACCCAAGGTAATCCCTTTTTTACCACCCAGTTTCTTAAAGCATTACACGCAGATGGACAAATTACTTTTGAGCGAGATCTCTGCTATTGGGAATGTGATATTGCCCAAGTGAATGCACTAGCACTCACTGATGATGTGGTGGAATTTATGGCATTGCAATTGCAGAAATTGCCAGCCGAAACCCAACAGGTGCTGAAGTTAGCCGCTTGCGTGGGCAACCAGTTTGATTTGACAACGTTGGCGATAGTTTCAGAGCAGTCTCAAACCGATGCTGCAACAGCCTTGTGGAAAGCGTTGCAAGAAGGCTTAATTTTACCTACTAGCCAAGTCTATAAGTTCTTTCAGGGGACAGAGAAATCGGATACGCAAAATACGGTCAATCCCAAATATCGCTTTTTGCACGATCGCGTTCAACAAGCCGCCTATTCCTTGATTCCAGAAGAACAACAACAGTCAACTCATTTAACCATTGCTCGTTTGCTGCGACAAAACACCCCAGAAGCAGAACTAGAAGCCAATATTTTTGAGATTGTCAACCACTGGAATCGCGCGATCGCACTTCTGATAGATCCACTTGAAAAAACCAATCTCGCCCAACTCAATTTAATTGCTGGAAGCAAAGCCAAAGCTGCTAATGCCTATGAACTCGCTCTGACGTATTGCAGAACAGGTGTAGTGCTTCTAGATGATCTAGGCTGGCATAGCCAACCCAGCCTGATATTGGCATTGCATGAAGGTGCAGCAGCAGCAGCTTATCTCTACGGCGATTTTGTCGAGATGGAGCAGTGGGTGAACAGGATTTTAGCTCAGAAACTAGATCCTCTCGATCGGGTGAAAACCTATGAAATCCAGATTCAAGCCCATAGCACTCAGAGTCAGTTTCCAGAGGCAATCGCGATCGCACAGAATGCCCTAGAGCAATTTAATATTCATCTACCCAAACAACCAACACCAGCAGATATCGTCCCAGCCATGCAAGATATTGCGGCGTTGATCAAGGGCAGAACTGCCGATGATTTGCTCGAACTAACCGTGATGACAGATGCAGTATCTTTGGCAAGTATACAATTACTGTCGAGTATTACTCCAACGTGTTACGTCTCTGCCCCCTTACTGCTTCCCTTTGTCGTTTTAGCTCAAGTCAAACTATCGATTCAAGCAGGTAACACAGCCCTCTCTGCTTTTGGCTACTGTGGATATGCTGTTTTATTAAGCGGTGTTTTAGAAGACTTGGAGGCAGCCTATGAATTTGGTCAGCTAGGATTGAAACTGGCGGAAAAGTTTAAAGTGCAAACTGTTCAGGCAAAAGTTAATTTCATCGTCGGAAACTTTATTCTTCACTGTAAATCCTACTGCCAAAACAGTCTACCTCTGTTCACAGAAGCATTCAAAATTGGGCTAGAAGTGGGTGATTTTGAAAATACGGGCTACAGTGCTGCAAATTTTTGTCAATTTTCCTATGTTGTTGGTCAAGAATTAACGACATTGATTGCAGAAATAGAAATTTATATCGCCACACTCCTGAAGCTTAAGATTGTTTCCACCACCAACTCTTGTTTTGTTTTTTCGCAGACTATCCAGCGATTGCTATCCACACAAAATGAGTCTATATTGACTGCCCAAAAAGAGTTGCATCATACCTTAACTGTTTCTAATGATTTAACCGGATTACATTGTTATTGGGTTTATCGGCTCACAGCTTCCTACTTGCTCAACGAAATAGTTGAAGCAAAACAAAATGCGGCCCAAGCACGCCAAACCTTAGCAGCCGGGGCAGGTCAGATTAGCATACCCATTTTTTACTTCTATGATTCTCTGACAGCATTGGTTGACTTTTCGGAGGTAATAGACAAAACGGCAGTCCTCGATCGCGTCTCTGCAAACCAGGCTAAACTGCACCATCGCGCTTACCATGCCCCGATGAACTTTCAACATAAATATGACTTGGTGGAGGCAGAAAAGAGTCGAATTTTAGGACAAAAAGCCGAAGCAATTGAGCTATACGACAAAGCGATCGCCGGAGCCAAAGCCAACGAATACATCCAAGAAGAAGCATTAGCCAACGAACTAGCAGCTAAATTCTACCTCGACTGGGGCAAAGAAAAAGTCGCCGCAGGCTATATGCAGGAAGCGTATTACTGCTATGCCCGCTGGGGAGCCAAAGCCAAAATCGATGATTTAGAAAAACGCTATCCCCAACTTCTTTATCCCATATTACAATCACAACAAAATCGTTCTGTACTCAGCGAAATCCGCAGAGAAACAATCGGTAAATCGTCAGTATCACATCAAACATTCCCAACAAATCAATCTAGCAGCAATATTTCGGAACCCCTCGATTTCGATACCATTCTCAAAGCTTCCCAAGCTCTATCGAGTGAAATTGAATTAGAAAGATTGCTGGCGGCACTGATGTCTGTGGTGATGGAAAATACTGGGGCTACAACAGCAGTTCTGCTGTTACTTAAGGATGGGAATCTCGCGATTAAAACTGTAGCCTACCTCAAGGAAGATGTCATCTCAATCTCTGTACCGCTGTCAGCTAGCGAGGCGGTTCCTGCTGCTGTAGTCAACTATGTTAAGCGCACTTGGAAAACTGTGGTTTTGGATAATGCAGCAGCACAAAACGATTTTATTGCCGAGCCGTATTTAATGGATAAAAAGCCCACAAGTGTGCTGTGCGCGCCGATTTTGCATCAAGGTAAATTAATCGGGTTGCTGTATTTAGAAAATAACTTGACAATTGGGGCATTTACGGGCGATCGCACTCAAGTCATCCAACTGTTGTGCACCCAAGCGGCGATCTCGCTCGAAAATGCCCGCTTGTACCAACAATCTCAAGCTTATGCCCAAGAATTAGAACGATCGCTCTTTGACTTGCAGCAAGCCCAGTTACAGCTCGTACAGAGCGAAAAAATGTCCGCCTTGGGCAATCTCGTCGCCGGAGTCGCCCACGAAATCAACAATCCCGTCGGCTTTATTAACGGCAATATTGACGAAGCAACGACTACCATCAAAGATGTGATTAATCACTTAAAATTATATCAAGAAAAGCTGCCAAATCCCGGCGAAGAAATCGAACAAGATGCTGAGGATATTGATTTGGAGTATGCCTTAGCAGATTTGCCCAAGATGCTGTCGTCGATGAAAGTGGGGTGCGATCGCATTCGCGGTATCAGCACGAGCCTCCGCACCTTCTCCAGAGCCGATAAAGACTACAAAGTTCCTTTTAATATTCATGAAGGGATTGACAGTACGCTCTTAATTCTCAAACACCGACTGAAAGCTAACGAACACCGTCCGGCGATCGAAGTTGTCACCGATTACGGAAATCTGCCTCGAATTGAATGTTTTCCCGGTCAACTGAACCAAGTTTTTATGAATTTGCTCAGCAATGCGATCGATGCCCTAGATGAGTCAAGTCAAGGCCGCAGTTTTGATCGAATTGAAGCGAATCCTAATTGTATCAGGGTGCGGAGCGGTTTGGAGGGCGATCGCCATATCAAAATTACAATTGCCGATAACGGTGCGGGGATGACTGAATCTGTGAAACAGCGGATTTTTGACCATTTGTTCACCACGAAGGCGGTAGGAAAAGGTACTGGGTTGGGATTGGCGATCGCCCGTCAAATCGTTGTGGAAACCCACGGTGGTAAGTTGAGCTGCAACTCTGCGGTTGGTGAGGGGACTGAATTTGCGATCGTCCTACCTGTTAGTCAAGAAAGTCATTAGTGATGTCCCAGAAGAGCGAACATTAGTCATTAGTGATGATAGCGGTTTTAAACATAGGTTTGTAGTGAGGACTTTAGTCCGCATCCATCCGAGGACTCGCATTCGGAACGATCGAACCTATTTGCCACCACTCCAGACACTGGCAAAATTTCCCGCGCCGCTTCAGCAATTTGCCAAAATCTCAACTATGCTAACGTAGGCAAGCAGCAATGCCTTGTCACGCAGGCGATTGACATACTTTAAAACAATTTATTTTATTGAGGAGCGGTGTATTCCCTATGGCAAACCTGATCGGCACGGACAGCAACGACTTTATTCTAGGTACTCCGCAGGGCGATCGAATTCGGGGCTTAGATGGCGATGACACACTGCTGGGCGCGAATGGAGATGATACCGTAGAGGGCGACGCAGGCAAGGATCAGCTTCTCGGAGGCGATGGAGCAGATTCGCTGCTTGGGGGTGAAGGAAATGACGAGCTCATTGGCAACCAAGGCCGCGATTTTCTTTCCGGTGGCAATGGGGACGACTCGGTTCGCGGCGGTTTGGGTAACGATACTCTCGATGGCAACGACGGGTTAGACAGCTTGTTGGGAGATGCAGGGGACGACTTGGTTCGTGGTAACGGAGGCAATGATGTGATTGCCGGGGGTACTGGCAACGATACCCTCAGAGGGAATGACGGCGACGATTCCGTGTTCGGGAATAGTGATGATGACTATCTCTACGGGGATTTTGGGAACGATTCTCTCAACGGCGGTAGCGGGCGAGATCAACTGTTTGGCCTTGATGGCAACGACTATTTGGCCGGCAGTGACGGTGACGATACTTTGTACGGGAATGCTGGCAGAGATTCGCTCTTGGGAGAATCCGGCAACGATCAACTATTCGGCGGCAAGGCTGACGATACACTTTCTGGTGGCAGCGGTTTGGATACCCTTCGCGGCGATCAAGGTGACGACTGCCTCATGGGAGATGAAGGTAATGATTTCCTATTTGGTGGCAAAGGTAATGATGTTCTCGACGGCGGTTTTGGCGATGATTCTTTGGCCGGAGGTCTGGGCGACGATACAATTTTGGGTAGTTTTGGCAATGACAATTTATTTGGGGCAGAGGGTAATGATTCTCTGGTTGGAGGTGAGGGTTCGGATACTCTAACTGGTGGTAGCGGCAGTGATATTTTTGGATTGGGAGCCGGCCCGGGAAGTTTGGTTTTAATTACTGATTACAATGAGGCTGAGGATTTCTTTGGACTGCCGAGCAGTTTATCTTTCAGTCAACTGCAAGTTCGCCAAGGTAATGGTGCCAATCTCAGAGATACGGTAATTACGATCGACGGGAAGCTGTTAGCAATTTTGGTCAACACTCCGTCGGCGCTGATCGATGCCACTGATTTTATCAGTGTGAGTGGGACGTTTTCCCCCAGGCCGACGACTACGACGACTACGACGACTACGACTACGACTACTACGGGAACGGAAACGACTCCAACTCCGACGACTACGACTCCAACTCCGACGACTACGATTACGACTCCAACTCCGACGACTACGACTCCAACTCCGACGACTACGACTCCAACTCCGACGACTACGACTCCAACTCCGACGACTACGACTCCAACTCCGACGGCTACGACTCCAACTCCGACGACTACGACTCCAACTCCGACGACTACGACTCCAACTCCGACGACTACGACTCCAACTCCGACGGTTTCGAGGATTCCGACTGCGCCGACTGTTACCGTACCTGATTCAATGGTGTCAATTAGTTCGATCGCCCCGACACCGAGTCCGGGACTCTTGCCGATGCCCGGCCAGATGCCGGTATTTCCTGCAATGCTGCCGAGTCCGATACCCGTACCTCCTACACCTTTCGGGTTCTAGGTGCAACAGCGCCCTTCTGTGATGAGTTTTGAGTTAATGTCAACGTCACCAACTCAAAACTCATCACTATTTAAGGTCTTCCTCAGTCCCGGCCGAGTCATTTTCAGACTTGGCCGGATCGTTTTCTAGTGGAGATAATTGTTGGGCGTACCCCAAGATCGATCGAAGTTTCATACGCTGGATGTAAGGCCAGCCGCCATTGGCTTCAATATTCCTGAGCAGTTTGTAAACTGCTTGGCGGTTGTCGGGAAAAGATGCTTGGAACAAACCGTCCCGAATTTCCTGGTGCGAAGCTTCCAGGGCCCGCAGCAGGGTCAAAAGCAGCACACTGTCTCCCTGACAACTTTCGGCTAAAGTCCGAATCGCCTCTGTCAGCGATTGCAGTTGAGACTGCAACTTTTCTGACTCTAAATTTTTGCCGTTGTCCATACCGCTGCTTCCTTTGAAATCTACAAGGCGTTTGTCCCCAGCCTTTTGGTGAGCCGACTAATCGAGCTAGTGGCGATCGCCATTCGGGGCCAATAAGCAACGTAACTTAAGTGGGTTGACGATCGCAAGATTTATTTCCAATCCAAGTCAGGAAAAGAGCACAACCCGTCGTACCATGTGTATTGGGCTGCGATCCGAACATGATTGAGAAATCATAAGTTCTTGCTGATTTTCACCGCACTAGCTCGATTTTTTGAGTGAAAGCCAGTGTCGGTGAAGCGAGCCATCTGGATCTAAATGCTGCTATGGCGCTGGCCTAGCCTGCCGGCGGGCAATTATATTTTGCTCGAACTAGGGCTTTTTCTTAATATAATCCGATGTTGGATATTGAGGTTGGGAGTCAGGAACTCAGGGCTAAAAGCCACTGAGCTTGTAAGAAATTGCAAGCTGTTCTGACCAGACCCCTATACGGAGGAGACGTTATTTAGGTCACGACACCGGCGAATGCGACGCCAGTTTTCCGCTCTGTCACCTGCGATTAAACAGTTTTAAAGTCACTGAAACAGTGTCGCAGGTCTAACAAGCCTTTATAACCAGGTCGAGGCGAACATTACCCCGCAAGGGAGGCTCCATCAGGAGCGAACATTATGCGTACAGGGTTGTAAGATTTGAGATGGTAATTGTCCCATCGAAAGTACATTACAAAAGTACACCGGACTTTTACAACTCCAAGGCGGTAATGGAAAGATTCAAGGCGATTGAAATCGCCTGGTCGTTTTTCTCTCAGGTCTAAAGACTGTGAGTTTCCCAGTTACCGAGTTTTTTTTATGAAATATCGTGCTTTAATTGTTGCACTTTTAGCATTTTGCATGAGTGCGCTGGTTGCTTGTTCTTCTGCTCCTACTGATACCACGGTGGCGACTACCGAGTTGCTCACCTACGACGAGATTAGAGGTACGGGATTGGCTAATAACTGCCCTAGCTTGGCAGAAACTTCTCGGGGATCGATCCCGATTGAAGCGGGCGGCACCTATAAACTGACTGGTATGTGTTTGCAGCCCACAACTTACTTTGTGAAGGAAGAAGCAGCCAACAAACGCCAAGAGGCAGAATTTGTACCTGGTAAATTGTTGACGCGGTTCACGTCGAGCATTGACCAAGTTCAAGGTACGATCAAGGTTGGTAATGACGGTACTCTGACTTTTAAAGAAGAGGACGGCTTGGACTTTCAAGCAATTACAGTTCAGTTACCGGGTGGAGAGCAAGTACCTTTCTTGTTCACCATTAAAGAGTTAGTGGCTACTTCCGATCCGGGAGTCGTTGCGCTCAATACTTCTACCGATTTCCAAGGGGAATTTAACGTTCCTTCTTACCGCAGCGCAGGCTTTTTAGACCCTAAAGGTCGCGGTGTATCGACGGGATACGACAATGCTGTCGCCTTGCCAGCTACTGACAATTCCAAGCTGAATCGGTCTAATGTTAAATTAGCTGACACGCGTACCAAGGCTGGCAAAATTTCTCTCCAAATTGCTAAGGTCAACAGCGCTACTGGCGAAATCGGCGGGATTTTTGAAAGCGTGCAGCCTTCTGATACTGATTTGGGAGCTAGACCTGCTCTGGACGTGAAAATTCGTGGCTTATTTTACGCTCGGATTGAGCCTTCTGTTTCGTAAAATTGTCTTTCTCGATCGATCGAACTCGAGCAGTTTTTTGTCCTAAAGCTACTGCTCGCCCTTCATTAGCCAACAGTCTTTAGAAAGATAACTGAAGACTGTTGACTAATGACTAAATTTATGATTAAAGTGTTATTGACTTGCCAGTTATTAAATTAGAATTTTTGATTAATTGAAGTATTGCGTTTAAACAAATTTGCGACTACAATATGGTGTGAAAAATAAACATCAGTAGAAATACGGATTTTGCTGAACACTTCTCGGATGACCCCGACCAAAAACTGAAGCCCTGACGCTCGCTTAGGGTCGATCGCCAAATTTTAGACCAAAGTTGAAGCTCACAAATTAATCTGTGGAGTTTTAAAATCTAAAATTTAAAATCGACTGACTCCGCCAAATCCTTGCACAGTCCCAAACTTTAACTGGTGTGTCTGCTGTCACAGCTTTTAAGTGCTAGGATTACACCACAGCAAGATTATTTTTTTTAGACTAGATTAAAAACCCGGTCTAAAGCAACATCAGTCCCCTGCTCTACCAACCCTTATGCCACCATGTCTACCACAATCCCCAACGAGCTAAAAAGCGAAAATTTGCAATTGTTGCGCGAGTACCAAAATTCTGGCTCGAACGAAGTCCGCAATCAGTTAGTTCAACTGAATATTGGACTGGTGAGAAAAGAAGTTTACCACTGGATCAATCAGTGCTCTGAAAGCTACGACGATTTGCTGCAAGTTGGGTGCATTGGGTTGATTAGGGCTATAGAGCGATTTGATATCTCGAAGGGACACGCTTTTAGTTCCTTTGCAATTCCCTACATTCGGGGCGAAATTCAACACTACTTGCGGGACAAAAGCCCTTCTGTGCGAGTTCCGCGCCACTGGTTGGCCCTGGAACGCAAATCTGTCGCAGCGATCAAGGATTTGCAGGTGCAGTTGAACCGCAAACCTACGGATGCTGAAATAGCAGCAGTGCTTGAGGTTTCTGTAGCAGAATGGCAAGAAATTAAGTTAGCGCATCTCAATCGATCGCCTTTAAGTTTAGACGCGCCGGTGCAGGATGAAGATGAGGGGGCGACTTGTCTGGGAGAATTGGTGCCCGATAGCAAATATCGGAGTTTTCAGTTGGCGCAAGAAGATCAAATTCGCGTACAGCAAGCTTTGGCGATGTTGGAACAACGGACTCGGGAGATATTGGAGTTTGTTTTTCTGTACGATTTGACGCAGAAGGAAACTGCCGAACGCTTGGGCATTAGCGCGGTGACTGTTTCTCGGCGAGTTAAGAAAGGGCTGGATTTACTAAAGGAAATTATGACGAAACAGCTTTAGACAGTTGACAGTTGACAGTTGACAGTTGACAGTTGACAGTTGGGCAGTTGGGCAGTTGGGCAGTTACTACCAATAACGGATCGTGGCACTACTCAATAACCGCTGTTGATTTTAGATAATCTGAACGATAGCCAACGATTTTAGATGGTTTCAGTATTCATATTCATATCATGTCCGCTCGATTACCATAAAAAACAGTTCGTAGTGCGGACTTAAGTCCGCACTACGAACCTTACTTATTGTCGTTAATCGATCGCACAGAAGATCGCTAATTTACCAGCGGTTATTGTGTTTTTTCAGGGGTTTTTGAGCAGTTAGCTAATCACTAATCACTAACAAATGACTAATGACTAATGACTAATCTTTAGATGCTGCGAACAAATTTATCGAGCCTTTCTAGCGCTTTTTTAATTGTGCCTAAATCGGTGGCATAAGACAAGCGAATGTGGTCGTCTGCACCAAAAGCAATCCCTGGAATAACTGCTACTTGATGCTGTTCTAAGAAAGCATCGCAAAATTGCAGAGAAGTCATTCCAGTTTTGCTGATATTGACAAACATATAGAAAGCACCGTCTGGTTTGATGCAGCTAATTCCAGGGATCGCCTCAAGCAATTCAAATATTACTTCACGCCGATCGGCAAAAGCTAACCGCATTTTTTCCACAGACTCTTGACTGCTTTCCAAAGCTGCGATCGCGCCGTACTGTGCAAAAGTACACACGTTTGAGGTACTGTGACCTTGAATGGTGCTGGTGGCTTTAATTAATTCGATCGGCCCGGCTAAATAACCGATCCGCCAGCCTGTCATTGAGTAACCTTTGGCAAAACCGCTGCTGATCAGGGTGCGATCGAAGATTTCTTTGCCCAGGGAACCGATGCTGACGTGTTTGGCGCCGTCATATATAATTTTTTCGTAAATCTCGTCAGAAACGACTAAAATATCTCGATCGACTATCACCTCGGCCAGCGCTTTAATTTCCGCTGGAGTGTACACCATTCCCGTCGGGTTAGAAGGCGTATTCAGCACAAATAACTTGGTTTTGGGAGTAATCGCCGCACTCAGTTGTTCCGGTGTAATTTTATATCCTGTAGAAGCATCTGTCCGTACAATTACGGGCTTACCGCTGGCGAGTTTGACCATTTCTGGATAGCTGAGCCAGTAGGGAGCCGGAATAATTACTTCATCTCCAGGCTCGATCAGAGCCATCATCAGATTGTAGAGGGAGTGCTTGCCGCCGTTGGTGACAATGATATTTTCCGGTTGATAGTTAAGATTGTTGTCCGATTGGAGTTTGCGGGCGATCGCAGCTTTTAGCTGCAATTCCCCAGCCACGGGGCCGTACTTAGTCTTCCCCGCATCCAAAGCTTGCTTTGCCGCCGCTTTAATGTGTTCTGGGGTATCAAAGTCGGGTTCTCCCGTGCTCAAACTACATACATCAATCCCTTCGGCCCTCATAGCTTTTGCCTTAGCTGCGATCGCCAAGGTTATAGAAGGAGGAACCTCACCCACTCGTGCTGCCAACTTGATCATTGGATTTTAGATATTAGATTTTTGACTTTAGATTTTAGGGCGACAAATCTTGATATTCAACCGCTTCTAACAACCTATCTAAATCTACTCATGAAGAGCTTTCACTAGAGCCAGTCCAAGTCTGCGGTGTAACTTCCTCAATGTAAAAAGTAGTGCATCACTGCTTGCTTACTGCTCGGCTTGCGCTCAACAATAAGCTTGACCACAATTCCCCCGACGCGAGGAAAGCGACTTTGAGGTAAAAATATTCAATTGTAGTTAATGATTCATTCGTGCCAGGTGTTTGTTCGGTGATCACACCAACTAAGCCGGGAGCAACTCGCATGAATCAAGCGCAATTGAATTATACAGCTATTGTCACCAGTTTTCAAATTCTGGGTAAATGAGTAGATTTAGCTAGAAATAAACAGATTTCTTGAAACAGATGTTAACCCTGTTGCTATGAAATTATGACATTTGCCCAGGTAGTACGTACACTATCTAGTAATTAAACAATATAAATTCAAAAAGCTACTACTTTTAATTTTAATTTTTTAGTTTTTATGTTTTGCGTTATCATTGTACCATTTTTGATGCCTCGTTACCCTCAACGTCGATCTGCAAGCTTATGGATCTCAAATCTCTGATTCGCGACATTCCTGATTTCCCCAAGCCGGGAATTATGTTTCGAGACATTACAACTTTGCTCTGCAACCCGCAAGGACTGAGCTACACTATTGACAGTTTAGCTGAAAAATGCTCTGAAATGTCTGCTGACTATGTGGTGGGCATGGAATCGCGGGGCTTTATTTTTGGCACGCCTTTGGCTTATAAAATGGGAGTGGGCTTTATTCCTGTCCGCAAACCGGGAAAACTGCCTGGAGAAGTTCTTTTTGCTGAGTACGAGTTGGAGTACGGTGTCGATCGACTGGAGATGCACCGAGATGCCATGAAACCCGGCAGCCGGGTGCTGGTGGTGGACGATTTAATCGCCACTGGCGGAACAGCGGCCGCGACGGCTAATTTGTTGCAGCAAGCGGGATGCGAGCTTGTCGGTTTTGCTTTTGTCATCGAATTGCAGGCTTTGGGCGGGAGGCAGAAATTGCCGGATGTGCCGATCGTCTCGCTAGTTGAATATTAGGTAGTTGAGTGTTAACTGTTAACTGTTGACTGTTGACAAATAATATCCTTTCAGTTTGCATCGGAATCATTCATCTCTCTCCGATATTTCTCTGCGCTCTCTGCGCTCTCTGCGGTTAAATCATTCCGATGCAACTGGAATTAATATCATTCACAAATCTAAAACCTAAAATCTAAAATCTAAAATAGTATGACTTCTATTAAATCTAATCGAAACTGGCGAATGTTGAATTCTTTATTTGGCAGCGAGACATTTACTTATGTTGTCAAACGACTGTTGCAGGCACTTTTAACCCTATTCTTAGCATCGGCTCTGTGTTTTGCAATTATTGAACTCGCACCAGGAAATTACTTAGATACTTTGAGTCAAAATCCGAAAATTTCGCCGGAAACACTCAAACAACTCGAACAGCAATTCGGCTTAGATAAACCAGCGATTGTGCAGTATGGGCTGTGGCTGAAACAAATTCTGACACAGGGGAATTTTGGCACGAGCTTTGTGTATCAGCGATCCGTAGCGTCGCTGCTGTGGGAAAGAGTACCGGCGACGTTGTTAATGGCGATCGCATCTTTGATTGTAACTTGGGCGATCGCACTTCCTTTGGGAATTGTCGCGGCCGTTAATCAAAATAAGACAGTCGATCGCATTTTGCAAGTAGTCAGCTACACAGGACAAGGATTTCCCAGCTTTATTACAGCTTTGTTGCTGCTATTTTTCGCACAGAATACTTCGCCTCTGTTTCCCGTCGGAGGAATGACAAGTATTGACCATGCAGACTTACCTTGGTGGGGTCAAATCCTCGATTATTGCTGGCACTTAATTTTGCCAACAGTCGCCCTCAGCGTCACAGGTTTTGCTGGCTTGCAAAGATTGATGCGCGGACAATTGTTAGACGTGCTGCGTCAAGATTATATCCGCACAGCACGCGCTAAAGGTTTGCCGGACAATCGAGTAATTTACATTCACGCTCTGCGGAATGCGATTAATCCGTTGGTGACGTTATTAGGTTTTGAGTTTGCTAGTTTGTTGAGCGGTGCGTTTATTGCGGAATTTTTCTTTAATTGGCCTGGTTTGGGTAAGCTGACTTTGGAAGCCGTGAACAATCAAGACTTGTATTTGGTAATGGCGAGTTTGATGATGGGTGCTACGATGTTGATTGTTGGTAATTTGTTTGCAGATTTGCTGCTCAAGGCGGTCGATCCGAGGATTAAGCTGGAAGATTTGAAATAAATAGACTTAATTGAGTAACAGAAGGTATGGAATGGCGATCGGTAATAGTCAACAGTTAACGGTATTCCCATGCCCCCTTCCCGATGCCCCATTCCCCATCTTGGAGTGTTTTATGTCAGAACAACAACCAAACGAACCAATGAGTTTTAGTCACTTTGCCGACTGGTGCAGGCATATTGACAGTCTTTCAGAAGAGGCAAGGCACACAGTTAAAGTGTTGTTAAAAAAGGCTAGCACTCATGATGCTGAAGTAGCTGAGCGGATACTTTCAAGCATGACAGAACTGGATCTCAGCAGTAATCGAATTCGTGACATCAGCTCCCTAGGCTCGCTTACCAATCTGACAATACTGGATCTCAGCAGTAATCGAATTAGCGACATCAACTCTCTCTGCTTGCTCACCAATCTCACTACACTAAATCTCAGCAGTAATCGAATTAGCGACATCAGCTCCCTAGGCTCGCTCACCAATCTGACAACACTGGATCTGTATCACAATCAAATTACCGAAATCAGCTCCCTCGACTCGCTCACCAATCTGACAACACTAACTCTCGGCGCCAATCAAATTACCGAAATCAGCTCCCTAGGCTCGCTCACTAATCTAACAAGACTAACTCTTTACCACAATCAAATTACCGATATCAGCTCCCTAGGCTCGCTCACCAATCTGACAACACTGTATCTCTGCGGTAATCGAATTATCGACATCAGCTCTCTCGGCTCGCTGACTAATCTGATCGCACTGACTCTCAAGCGCAATCAAATTACCGAAATCAGCTCCCTCGGCTCGCTCACCAATCTGACAACACTGTATCTGGACAGGAATGAAATTATCGAGATCAGCGCGTTGCGCTCGCTCACCAATCTGACCACACTGCATCTCAACGGTAAAATTACCGACATCAGCTCTCTTGGCTAGCTCACCAATCTGACAAAACTGGATCTGGGTTGCAATCGCAGCATTACCGACATCAGCTTTCTGGGTTTGCTCACCAATCTGACAACACTGGATCTTGACGAGAATCGAATTACCGACATCAGCTCCCTCGGCTCGCTCATCAATCTGACAAAACTGATTATCGACCACAATCGAATTACCGATATCAGCGCGTTGCGCGAGTTGGTCAATCTCAAGCAACTTTTAGAGGAATGCGGCTGGATAATTCCTTTTGAAAAAATCTGTTATGCGTGCGATCGCCCCCGCCACCTACGCTTTGACAGTGAAAACCGCTTGCACGCTGAAGCAGAACCTGCGATCGAGTTTGCGGATGGATGGAATTTTTACTATTATCACGGTGTCAGATTGCCGGAACAATACGGTCAAGTGCATCCCAATTTGTGGAAGGCAGAATGGATTTTATCTGAAGACAATGCCGAAGTTCGGCGAGTTTTAATTGAAGCAATTGGTTACGATCGCATTTGTCAAGAGTTGGCAGCACAACAAATAGATAGTTGGCAGAAATATGAATTATTAAAAATAGATAATGCCGATGTCGAACCGATTTGTTTGTTAAAAATGACTTGTCCGAGTACGGGATTTATTCACGCTTTGAGAGTGCCGCCAGAAGTGCGATCGGCTAGGGAGGCAATTCGCTGGGTAAATGGAGGTATCGATCCAGAGGAATTTTCCATGCAAACTTAATCTATAACAAGTCTAAATCATTCATGAAGATTTGTAGGGGTAGTGGATGGTGCGTGCCTACCCCGAGCTGGACAACTGGGGTATTGCCCCTGCCTTTTATTATGCCAAATCCCCACATATAATCGACTTTATACCGATCGATAGTTATCCCTATACACAAAAAAAAATTACCTTCAGAGACTTTAAGATTAAAATTGAAAATTAATTTCTGACTGTACAGATCCAAAATTAGAGATTCAGCGTATATCACTAATGAACGCAGTACAAGATTTCATAAGTTCACAGCGCTAAAAACTTAAGCTTGGCGGCTTACAGTTGCGTTGTACTTGTCATGACCATACTGCAAACTATCAAATAAGCTGTTCTGCATTTAAACTGTATGTCAAGAAATAATCCAAGTCTTGTGGGATGGGCTTCTAGCCCGTCCCGAATATGCAATTTAAATGCACGACAGCTTAACGCGCTTTTATAGCCTAAAAAATTTCGGTAATATTAGCGCATACTGTGAATTTGCGATTTTTTGTACTGAAAATCCCGCTGCTTTTAGGCACTGGGAATGTCAAATTTAGATGTGCAATATATCATGGCAGAAATTAGAGGTACTATAGAAGCTGACTCGCTTTCAGGCACTCCTGAAGACGATGTTATTTTTGGTTTGATGGGCAATGACATAATTGCTGGAAATTTGGGAATTGACAGTATTTTTGGCGGCAAAGATAGCGATTCAATTGATGGCAATTCTGGCAGAGATTCTCTGTTTGGCGACTTAGGTAGCGATACTGTTAATGGCGGTGAAGATAATGATTTTGTATTTGGCGGCAGAGGCAGTGATGTTATTTCTGGTAATGCGGGTAACGATGTATTGTCGGGCGATCGCGATACTGATATTTTAGCAGGAGGAGATGGTGCGGATGTATTTGTTTTGAGTCGCTATGCTGTTGGCGATCCTTTCCGTACCAGCGGCGGTGTTAATTTGGGAAATGCTGATGCGATCGCAGATTTTGCTAACGGTACAGATTTAATCGGTTTGGCGGGCGGACTCGCTTTTGCTGACTTGAATATTCTGGACGCTGGAAACGATACTGTGATTCAAGATCGGGTAACAGGAGAATTTCTGGCTAGCCTTAGAGGTGTGAATCGAAGCGCGATCGACCAAACAGATTTCACTACTAATATTAGCAGCATTGTTCCCAATCCTCCGCCTCCACCGCTAACAACGGCTTATGCTTTAACTCCGGATAATCGGATTGTCGGTTTTAGCCTTGCTAATCCGGGAAGTGTCATCTCAGATTTGCCGGTGACTGGGTTGCAAGCGGGAGAAAGTTTGCTGGGAATTGATTACCGGCCCGCTAATGGCGTACTTTACGGTTTAGGTAATAGCAATCGCTTGTACACAATTAATCCAAAAACCGGAGAAGCCAGTCAAGTTGGTAGCGGACAATTTGCTGTTGGGTTGACTCCGGGGGCTGTGGGTTTTGATTTCAATCCGACAGTCGATCGCATTCGATTTGTCAATCAAGCGGGTCAAAACGGTCGCCTCAATCCAGATACCGGGGCAATTGTCGATGCTGATACGCTAACGGGAGGAATTCAACTCGATCGCAATTTAGCTTATGCCACGGGCGATGGCAATTCGGGAAATCCTCCTGCGGGTGTGGGGGCTGCTTACGTGAATAACTTTGCGGGTGCAACTTCGACAACTTTGTTTGTCATTGACAGCAATGCGGATGTTTTGGTGAAACAAGATCCGCCGAATAATGGAGTCTTAAATACGATCGGATCTTTGGGAGTTGATGCAACTAGCATTCTCGGTTTTGATATTAAAAGTATTGGCGGCCGCGAAGTTGCGGTAGCTGCATTAGAAGTTGGCGGAATTTCCGGCTTGTACAATATTAATTTAAGCACGGGTCAAGCTTCTTTTGCTGGTAGAATTGCCGACGGAAGACAGATTAACGGTTTGGCTTTGCCTTTGCCTACAGCTTACGCTTTAACTGTCAGAAATGGCACGGAAACAATTATCGGTTTTAACGAAGCGGCACCGCGCGCTTTACTCAGCGATGCTGCAATTACCGGATTACAACCGGGAGAAAGTTTGCTGGGAATTGATTTTCGCCCTGCTAACGGTTTGCTTTACGGTTTGGGTTCTAGCAATCGATTGTACGCGATCGATCCGGTGACTGGGGCTGCAAGTCAAGTCGGTAGCGGGCAATTCGCCGTACAGCTAACTCCGGGCGCTGTGGGTTTTGATTTCAATCCGACAGTCGATCGCATTCGGTTTGTCAATCAAGCGGGACAAAACGGCAGGATTAACCCGGATACCGGGGCAATTGTCGATGCTGACACGCTGACGGGGGGAATTCAACTCGATCGCAATTTAGTGTATGCCACGGGCGATTCCCTTCGGGATAGCTTCGCTTCACGTAATTCGGGAAATCCTCCTGCGGGTGTAGGGGCTGCGTATGTGAATAATTTTGCAGGGGCGACTTCGACAACTTTGTTTGTCATTGACAGCAATGCGGATGTTTTGGTAAGGCAAGATCCGCCAAATAATGGAGTGTTGAATACGATCGGATCTTTGGGGATTGATGCTTCTAACGTCCTCGGCTTTGATATCAGGAGTGTCGGCGGTAACGAGACAGCTTTGGCTGCGATCGATGTTGGCGGAGTTTCGAGCCTGTACAATATTAATCTGACGACCGGTCGGGCTTCTATCCTCGGTCAAATTGGTGACGGGCGATCGATTAAAGGTTTGGCGCTAACCTTGATTTAGATGCTATTGCCCTTGACAGTTGACAGTTACTCTCTCGATGATTCGGCGTTTGAAATCGCGACTACAGAAACTTTCGTCCGCCTGCACGGACTCAAGAATCAAGGAAGCATTAAATCAAGATATCGTAGCCGTTACTAAACACGAACTGCTTAGCCATCCGTTCGATATTTCTTAGTCCCTCTCTGTTGGGACTTTGTTTTTATAGAAGCGGTTTCAACCGCCGCTCGATCGATATGAATCCATCGAGGTGATAATACATGGATTTGGTATGATATTACATCTGCACTCAAAACTATTAATAAGATGCTATCCCAAGTTTTTTACTTGCTGCGTTCCCGTGCTGACGGCAAATATCTTTCGGCCAATCCTAATCCAGATTCGGCGGTGAGTTACCTGCTGATGTTTCGCGAAGACTATGACGCTTTGAGTTATCTGAATGCCCACGCTGCTGATGTTGCCGATCGATTCGGGGTAGAATCGATTTCTGGTTCTCAGGTGAAAACGCTGCTTCAGCGTTGGGGATTCAACGGTGTGGGGGTTGTTCAAGACCCGCTGTTACCGAATATTGAGTTTTTATTGACAAAGAATTGACAATTGACAAGATTTGCGCTTCACCCGTTTTCTAGCAGAAATCGGGTTTTTTGCTGAAGTTTTGAGGCGATCGCCCGATCGACCTTCCCGAGTCCGAAGCCCCATATTTAGTGCAAATTGTGAAATTTGTCAAGGTTTTACCCTAAATCTGAATCCTGTTGTATATTCATAGTCTGTTGATTTATTCCGACACGTCAGTACACAACCTATGGTTCGAGAATTAGAGCGATCGAGTGCCCGCGAGAAACGCAACCTGTCCGATTTTCCCGAAACAGCACCCGCAGCCAATCCAGTATTTTTCAGGACATACAGCCGCCGTACCGAGACAGGGCGGGAGACTTGGGCCGAAGTGTGCGATCGAACCGTCAAGGGCCTCCAAAAGCTCGGAAACCTCACCCCCGAAGAAACAGAACTCCTATACCGGATGCAAAACGAGCTCAAAACCCTCGCTTCCGGGCGCTGGCTGTGGGTGGGCGGTAGCCAATGGATTGAGCAACCAGAGAACTTTTCTGGCGCATATAATTGTTCCTCAACAAATATTCTCGACTGGCGCGCCTTTGGCTTGCTGATGGATTTGGCGATGATGGGCTGCGGCACCGGTGCAGTTTTGGAACCCAAATACATCAACCAATTGCCACCAATTAGCAACCGCTTAACCGTGACAATGCAAGGCGAAATCGGCTCTACACCCGCCCAGTCGCGCCGTCAAGAAACCGAAGTAAAAATATCAGAAAAAACCGCAACTATTTATGTCGGAGACTCCCGTCAAGGTTGGGTAAAATCCTATCAAGCTTTGCTGGAATTATCCACAAATGAAAGATTTGCAGGAGAAGTTCAAGTTCACATCGATTTGAGCGATGTTCGCCCGGTGGGAGAGCCTTTAAAAGGTTTTGGCGGAGTCGCAAATCCAGTCAAATTGCCCGACCTTTATCAGCGTTGCTCGGTCATTTTGAACAAAGCTCTAGGGCGGCAGTTGAATTCAGTTGAATGCTGCGTCTTGATTGACGAAGCCGCAGTCACAATTGTTGCTGGTAATATCCGCCGATCCGCCGGAATTCGTCAGTTTGATTCTGGTGATGAACTAGGTGCAAATGCCAAAGAAAATCTATGGCAACAAGATGACAATGGCAACTGGAAAATAGATCCAGAACGGGATGCTTTGAGAATGGCAAATCACTCTCGTGTTTTCCATTATAAACCAACACTGGAAGAATGTATTGAGGCTGTTAGAAAACAGTATTATTCTGGTGAAGGCGCGATTCAATGGGCTGGTGAAGCTGTAGCTAGAGCTAACGTTGACTTACTTTCAACACCGAGTCTTAAAATTGAGTTCTTGAAAGCTTACGGAGAAGGAAAAGCTAAACATTGGTTGCAGGAACGCTATCCTGATATGACTGCGGAAGAATTAGAGCATCGGTCAGTCCGTTTGGGCTTAAACCCGTGTGGTAAGTAATTTTGCCTCACGTTAAAAACTTCGCAAAATCGGAGAAGACTGAGATGTTAATTCCGAGGTAAGTAAGGGAATTAAAAATCCTTTACCACCGTAGAGCGTACCAGGTGAACCTTCTTAATTGAAGAACATAATCCTGGCAAGAGTGCGGGGCATTTACAATTAGAGTAAATGAAAAAGTACGCCGAGCTACAGATAATATGGAATCTGTAGAACTAGAGGATAAAAAGCCTTTAGGATAACAACACTGGAAATCATCGGCTCTAATTTTCACTGTGTCAGTGGGGAAACTCTGTTAATTACGAAAGACGGACTGCATAAAATAAAGGATGTTGTTGGAAGTGAAATCGAAATTTGGAATGGTCAAAGATGGAGTTCCGTCACACCATTTCAGACAGCGAGCGATACCAAGGTTGGACGACGCAAACTTTATCGTGTAAAGTTTGCTGATGGAACCTATCTGGATGCCACAGAATATCATCGTTTCTTTGTCAAGGATCGCTTTGGTAAAGTTTACCAAGAAGTTCAAACCAAAGACTTGATGGATACAAGTCGATATAGCATTCATACTGAACCTTTTACAATTCAGTATGAGGATGGCATGAATATCGATGCAAGTTATGCTTACACTTTGGGTGTGGCTGTAGGATATGGAACTACAGACCAAAATGACAATGCCAAAGTTCGACTTTACGAAGGCAAAATGGCATTGTCAGTAGCAGGAAATAAGTCTCCTGAAAGAAACTATGACTATTTACCTGCTTTTACAGATGTAACTAACTTGAGTTTTTCTGGAGAATTCCTGAAAAGTTTGAAAGTTAACCCAGAAGCACTAAATGTAATTGCAAGCTGGAATCGGCAAGCAATCTTACATTTTATTGCTGGATTAGCCGATACGGATGGATCGAATACCAATAGTAATGGTATCAGAATTTATATCTCCGATCGCGAGCGGGCTTTCAGAGTTCAGTTACTTTTGACCAAATGTGGTATTAGCTCATCGCTAAATCTTTGTGCTCATCAAGGGGCAGTTACTAATTACGGCGTCAGAAGTCAGGATTTGTACTACTTGCAAATTACTGACTGCGGTGAAATTCCTTGTCAGCGGTTAGATGTGAGCAAAGGAACGAAGGCTAAAGGCAAAGGTAAATGGCAAGTTGTCACAAGTGTCGAAGAATTACCAGGATTGCACGATACTTACTGCTTCAATGAACCAGAGTTTCATAAGGGAGTTTTCGGCAATACCCTAACTGGAAACTGTAATCTTTCTGAGGTTCACCTCAATCAAATCGACCCTTACAACTTCAAAGAACAAGAGGAAGCTTTCACCGCCGCAGGTTTATCTGTCGCCGTACTTCTCAATCACAAATTTAGCGAACCTCGCTACCAATACAGCCGCGAATTAGACCCGATTGTCGGCGTATCTTTTACGGGATTGTTCGATTTCTTCGTTCATGCTTTTGGCGTTGAGTGGTTGCGCTGGTGGGTGGAAGGCCGCCCGGAAACTCCCCAGGGAATTGCGTTTAAACAGCGGGAAGAAGAGTATTTGACTGGTTGGCGGGAGATTGTGAATCGCGTAGTATGGGATTATTGCGATCGCCATTCTTTGAAACGCCCCAATCGCTGCACAACCGTTCAACCATCGGGTACAAAATCTCTACTGACAGGTGCTTCCCCCGGCTGGCATCCCCCCAAATCCCAGCGTTTCATTCGCCGAATCACTTTCGGGAAAAACGACCCTGTAGCCCTCGCCTGCATCGACTACGGATACAACGTAATTCCGTCCCAATCTGACAAAGATGAAAACGGCAATTTGCTGAACAATCCCTTCGACGAGCGCTGTACAGAATGGCTGGTAGAAATACCCGTTGCTGTCAGTTGGGCGGATTTGCCCGGTGCTGATGAAATTGAGATCAACAAATTCTCAGCAGCGGCACAAATGGACTTTTATATGCAAGTGCAAAAGTTCTACGTGCGGCACAACACCAGCGCGACGATTGAGTTGCGGGAAAATGAAGTTGAAAGTTTGGGAACGCGGATTTACGAAGCCATTCGCGACGATGAAGGCTACATTTCCGCCGCACTTTTAGCTCGATTTGATGCCCTGGAAACTTTCCCGCGTTTGCCTTTTGAACCGATTGAAAAGCAAACTTATGAGACGATGTTGAAAGACGTTTTAGTGCGCCGTCAAATAGATATTTTTCAGGTGGCACTGAGTCGCTATGACTTGGGTGAAATGATGGATTCGGGGCCTGCGGGCTGCGATTCTGATAAGTGTTTGATGCCGGAAACTAAGACTGTCTAACAGTTGACAGTTGACAGTTGACAGTTGACAGTTATGGTATCCGAATCCAACCGTTTATGAAGCAAGGATTTTCGACTCTATTGATGAGAAGAGTGAATGTCCGCGCCCCTTGGTGGCGGTTGCTGTATAATCGCCTTTTATTAAATCCCCCAAATGGGGGATTTTTTTTGTTTTTAAATGCTGGTTCACCAAAAATCTTAGGGGCAGGTTCACCAACCATAATTGCCTAAAATTAATAATCTCATAAACCCGCCCCCACCTAACGATCGAGTCGTTCCGTATAAGGTATAATTAATTTGTCTCTTTAACCATAGAATTCTGAAATTGGTACAGTGAATGAGTAGTGTGGGCGAAAAACTCAAACAGCGACGCCAATCGCTTTCTTTGACGCAGCAGCAGGTTGCTGATGAATTGCGTGTGACTGTAACTACGGTAAAAAATTGGGAAGCAGGCAGACATATTCCAAAGCTGTATCTAGAACAAACGAAAGCATTGTGCGACCTCTTGAAGCTTTCCTTAGATGATTTGGTAGATTAAATATTTTTTAATAATAACAAGATGATAAGAGGTGCAATTCCCGATGATATTCCAACTAATTTACAAGAGCAAATACTGCTGCAAGACGCTAAGGCTCAACCTGCCATCATGATTCAAGGCGGTTCCCGGAAACCGCTAGGAGATTCTCCCAGATTGGTCGCCAACTATGGCGGTCAGCCTGAAGATTGGTATAAAATGGCTAGTAACCAAAGCGCGATTATCGAGGGGGCTGTCGTTGAAATCCATTGGTATAGAAATGTCCGCACCCTCCAAAATGTCGAGTACAAAATCAAACGTACATACCCCAAAATAGCACCTAAAAACCAGTGAGGTTAATATAATATGAAAATTTGCTGCATTGCCAACAGAGGGGCTGAACTACCGGAAAATTACCTAGATCCACCGTTAGACATCACCACAGAAACTGAATTTAAACTGATAGTAGGTAAAGAGTATATTGTCTATGCTATCTCGGAATGGCAAGGAAATTTATCGTACTATATTTGCGATGAACGCTATACTTATTATCCGATACACAATCCAGCCCCGTTATTTGAGATAGTCGATGCCAGATATTCTCGGTACTGGCAAGTGCAATTAGCAACTAACGGTTTGTTAGAGATTGCTTTTGAACATTGGTTCTCCATACCTAATTTTTACGATCAACTAACTGACGGGGAAGCAGAAGCAGTTTTGATTTTTGATAAAATAAAAGAACTCATGGACGCTGAAGCTGCAATTCCTCAACCGCAACCTTTCTCCGTTGAGGAATTGCTCGCGATGCCGACCTTGCAACCCGACAAACTCGCAAAAGTACCTGGTTGAAATTATGTCTGACAATCAAAATGAACCTAGAGAATACGATGCAGTCCTCGGCGGACAAAATTCAATTCCGGTCAACGCTGCGGTACTCGGAGGCATCGCCGGCGTTAAAAGCCGATTGGCCTCGCCTGCGATCGAAATTAGAATCGCCGCACTCTCCGAAGCGCCCAAATATGGAGAAGCAGGCTTGGATTTGATAATGGGAGCATTGCAGGATAAGTCAATGCAGGTGAAATCTGCTGCTTTTTTACTGCTGAAAGATCGGGATGAGGAGAATATAAAACAATGTTTACAAAACCATTTTCCTCTCTTTGGGTTTTATGTCATCACAGTCGATGCGGATGGACAAAAAAACAGTCGTCGTAAGTCATTTGCTCGCTTTTTTCCGGAAGATTTAGGTAATGGTATTGTACTGGAAATGGTTTACATTCCCGGTGGCACATTTATGATGGGTTCCCCCAACGACGAAGCAGGACGAGATGATGACGAAAGCCCGCAGCATCAAGTCACAGTACCAGCTTTTTTTGCAGGGAAATACCCCATCACTCAAGCACAGTGGGAAGCCGTCATGGGAAACAACCCATCGTACTTGAAAGGTGAAAAACTTCCTGTTGAATGTGTATCCTGGTATGATGCTGTCGAATTTTGTGAGAAACTGTCGGAAACAACTGGGAAAACATATCGCTTACTGAGTGAAGCGGAATGGGAATACGCCTGTCGTGCGGGTACAACAACCCCATTTCATTTTGGCGAAACGATTACCCCGGAATTAGTCAACTACATAACCGAATCAAACGAACCCACAGATGTGGGGAGTTTTCCCCCCAATGCTTTTGGGTTGTACGATATGCACGGGAATGTTGAGGAATGGTGCAGCGATAAATGGCTTGACAATTATGATGGTGCACCGACTGACGGAAGTTCTTGGGAATCAGGAAACAATTGTCGGATGTTGCGCGGTGGTTCGTGGGCCAACGATCCGACGAATTGCCGATCGGCTGTTCGTAGCTGCGAACAGCCGATCTATGGCGAGAGATTCAACGGTTTTCGGGTTGCGTGTGTTGCTGTACAACCACCAACACCAAATAAAATCATAGCTGACGAAAAACTAAGTCCAGCAGAGACCTTTCAATTCCAAGTCATCACACTCAACCACTGGGGATACACCATCAAAACAGAACAGCGACAAGCCGAATACTTTAGTGAAAACATAGGATGCGGTGTCAGCTTAGAAATGGTAAAGATTCCCGGCGGCACATTTACGATGGGCCCCCCTGACATCTACACAGTTAGTGGCGATCGAATTCCGCAGTATCGAGTCACAGTACCGACATTTTATGCAGGTAAATACGCCATCACCCAAGAACAGTGGGAAGCAGTTATGAGAAACAACCCATCGTGCTTTAAAGGTGAAAAACGTCCTGTAGAAAATGTATCCTGGTATGATGCTGTCAAATTTTGTGAGAAACTGTCGCAAACAACTAGGAAAACATATCGCTTACTGAGTGAAGCCGAATGGGAATACGCCTGCCGTGCGGGTACAACAACGCAATTCCATTTTGGGGAAACCTTTGACTTAGACTTACTCAACTATGACACACACTACTCCATAGATGTGGGAAGTTGTCCCCCCAATGCTTTTGGATTGTACGATATGCACGGGAATGTTGAGGAATGGTGCAGCGATCGATGGCATGACAATTATGATGGTGCACCGACTGACGGAAGTTCTTGGGAAACGGGAACAAACAACGATCGGCTGACGCGCGGCGGTTCGTGTTACAGTAGTTCTCCCGATCTCTGTGAATCGGCGTTTCGTGACCACAGTGCGCCGAACGATGTTTACTGTGCCCGCGGTTTTCGGGTTGCGTGTATGGCTGCGTGAACTTCCTAGCACTTTACACTTTTGTCCTTTTGCCCTTGGCGATTGGAAATCGCTTCACCTCAAACAAAGTCCCAGCAGAGAGGGACTAAGAAAATATAACCATATTCTGCGTTATTTGAAAATATCTTTCCGCTTCTGCAATAGCAAAGTTACGGTCAAATAAACTGCTGCGTGCAAGCCTAAAATTCCCCAATTCAAGGCTAGGTTTTGCCATGTTGGTTCGTAAACTGCACTCTTCTCGAATAACTGCGGTAGGATTGTTCGATCGGGTAATTCGATCGGCTTTGGCACCATCGCGTTCACGTTAACCAAGCTACCGTAAGCGCCCACAGACCAGCGGCTGACTGTCAACCACGAGATATACTGACCGATTTTCTCGATTTTAAACAAACTTCCCAGGCTGAAGAGGACTCCCGAAAAAATAATCTGCGGCACTAACAGCAAAGGCAAAGCGCTATTTGCCTGACTGCCATTCTTCACAAAAGCCGATACCATCAACCCCAAACTCATGCTGGCCAACAGGGTTAAAAATACTGTAATTCCCAAACCCAGCGGCCAAGCGATTGTATCCGGTGACGGGTGTTTAAAACCAATTAAAATTACTGCGGTCATTAGCACTGCTTGCAGCAATGCCAATCCTCCCAACACCAGAAACTTGGAACCGACATAGGGCAGTAAACCTAAATTAACCAATCTTTCTCGCTGGTAAACGGCGGATTCTTTGACAATTTCTTGCAGAGAACTTGACAAACCTACCCAAATAGCTGCCGATGTAAATACAAATAAAATTCGCAAAGCTAGAAAAGCCAGGGCTGGATCGTCTGCTGTTCCGGTAACTAGCGGTTCTATATCTTTGATTCCGGCTAGCAAAATCGGGCAAACAGCAGCAGTTAACAGTCCTAAACCAACGTTAACTGGGTCGCGTAAAGTTAGCTTGAAATAGCGCTCTGCAAGGATAAACAGTTGTTTGATTGGGGAAACTTTCGCGGGTTGGGGAAGTTTGACGGGAGGTGCTTGTTTTTGCGGTGCTTTTGGACTTAAGGGCGCGGTTATGTATCGCTGGTAATAGGCGGAATTGCGATAGGTATTCGCCCATTCTTTGATGACCTTTTCGCCGATTTCTAATTCGTTATAAATATTGGCAAAGTCTGCTTGATTGACTCCAAAGAAATTGGCAGCATCTGCGGGCGGGCCGAAGTAGCAAAGGTAGCCGTTGCGCCCGAGGAAAACTAAGCGATCGCACAAATTGACATTTGCCGTGGCGTGCGTCACCAAAACCACCGTCCGACCTTTATCTGCCAAATTCCGCAGCAGTTCCATCATCTTTTTGTCCAGCCCGGGATCTAGTCCAGAAGTTGGTTCGTCCAAGAAAAACAACTTCGGATCTGCCAGCAATTCGACGCCGATGCTAACCCGCTTTCTCTGCCCGCCGCTGAGGTCTTTTACAAAGGTTTTTCGCTTGTCCAACATCTCAATATCGGTCAGAGTTTTTGTCAAAACTTGCTCGACATCGACATCGGGTGGCAAGCGCAATTTAATTGCGTAGGTTAGGGCTTCTGTAACTGTTAATTCGCCGTGGACTATATCATCCTGCGGCACGTAACCGATTAAAGAACTGTAGCATTCAAAGTTTTTTCGCAATTCGTCGCCGTTGACGTAAACGGCGCCACGATTTGTGGTTTCAATTCCCAGCAAGGTTCGCATTAATGTGGATTTTCCCGCGCCGCTTCCTCCGACTAATGCCACTAACTGTCCGGGTTCAATTACTAGGGAAATATCGTTGACAAAAGGTCGGTTTAAGTTAATTGCTTCTAAGCCGATCGCGTTTCCCGGATCGATAACTGTTAATTCTTCGTTTTGATAAATTAGCAGAAAAGGGCCGATGCGAATTTTGGCGCCTTCGGTTAAAACGGCTGTTTTTTTGATGCGTTGGCCGTTAATAAATACGCCGTTGGCGCTGGTGTCTGTGAGAACGTAGTCTCCGCGTTTGTTGGCGTCGATCGTACAGTGGGTGCGGGAGACGATCGGCGAATTTAACTCTAGCGTAGAAGTGCGATCGCGCCCCAAGACGACCGATCGATTTCGCAGAGACACAGACTCCCGCGAACCCAAAACGGCCAGCGCCGGACTTCCGGGATTGAAATAACTCACCCGCACCGGATTTCTCAAATCCGTACCAATCCGCAACTCGATTCCGTGTCGCAAAACGCAGCCTTGAGTCGGAGTTACAGGAGTTTCAGTCGGAAGCACAAATAACCCGCCACTGCTGGGTTTTAGGCCGTCGCCGTCATAGATGCGGTAGTCGTCCCCTTCTTGGCGCAAAATCGCTTGACATCTCGACAGCTTCTCCCAATCTTTGGGAACCAGCAAGTCAGCTTGTTGGGGATTTCGTCCCAGTACGTGTTCAGTCTTGGTCAATTCCAAGCGTACCACTTCGCCTTGATAGTCGATTTCTAAATAGGGGCTGGCGATTAAGTTTGTTTTCTTATGGGTTTGACCTGTCATAGGATTTTAGATTTTAGATTTTAGATTGTGCGAGAATTCTGTATTCAAAACATGAGTAATGTTATACCATGTTTAATAATCAATGCTAACAAGCACCTCACTAATCCCAAGCTATTTGCCAAATCAGATAGCTATCATTAAGCTGCTTTGGCACTTCTATACTATTTTTACCAAACTAATTTCTCCCAACCATGAGCTACTGCATTAATCCCAACTGCCGCCATCCAGAAAATCCTCAAACTATCAATTTTTGCCAAACTTGCGGATCTGAGTTGCTAATCAACGCACGCTATCGGGTAATTACTGTTTTGGGACAAGGAGGATTTGGTAAAACTTTTGCAGTCAGAGACAGAGACGGTACTCAGAAAGTGTTGAAAGTTCTGATGAACAACGATACTCTAGGTGTCGAACTTTTTCAGAGAGAAGCGAACGTTTTGCAGCGGCTGAAGCATCCGGGACTCCCGACAGTTGAATCTGAGGGCTATTTTACTTTTAGAGTTAAGGGTAGCGATAAACCTTTGCACTGTCTGGTGATGGAGAAAATTGAAGGTAAAAATTTGCAGCAGTGGCTAGAAGCTCAGAACTACCAACCTATTTCCTCGGAACTAGCTATTGACTGGTTGACACAACTGACGGAAATCTTGAATCTCGTTCACAATCAAAATTATTTTCACCGGGATATTAAGCCACAAAATGTCATGTGCCGGTCGAATGGAAAATTAGTATTAATTGATTTTGGGGCGGTGCGGGAAGTTACAGAAACTATTCAGAGAGCAACTGGAGAAGTAACTCGCATTTCTTCGATGGGTTACACTCCCGAAGAACAGAAAAAGGGCAAGGCTGAGCCGCGTTCTGATTTTTTTGCTTTGGGGCGGACTTTTACGTATTTGCTGACGGCTCAAGAACCGAGAAATTTGCAGGAAGATCCGCGATCGGGTAAATTGATTTGGCGGAATGTGGCGACTCAAACATCGAAGCCGCTAGCAGATTTGATTGATGATTTGATGGCTTATTTTCCGAAAGACAGGCCGAAGGATACTCAAGTTCTTTTGCAGCGACTTGGTAAAATGGTCGTGAAGCGAAGCTATCCCGTAGGGAATCGCCCGCCATCGCCATCTCCCCATCGCAGAAGTCCTAGATTTGCTTTGGGATGGAAGCCGGCTTTAATGGGACTCGGAGTTGCTGGGGCGATCGCCATTTCCGCCTTCGCAATCCAACATTTCTCTAAAACTCAAGTAGAAAATTTATTAAGTTATCAAAGTTCGGCCCATCAGTTTAAAATCAAATACCCTGAAAAGTGGGAAAAACAAGAGTTGCAAAATCCAGTAATTAACGATGTGGTTGTATTCATCGCCCCCAAAAAGAACACGGCTGATGCTTATCAAGAACAAATTACTGTCAGTATAGAAGATTTGCCAAAACCGATGTCTCTAGATGAATACAATGAATCGTCTCTCAAGCAAATTAAAACAAATTTTACTGATGTTAAAATTTTAGAAGAAAATCCTAAAACCATTGCCAATCATCGAGGTTATACAGTTGTTTTTGATGATAAAGACGGACAAACCAATACCAAAAAAATGCAAACTTGGACGTTGATGAATAATAAAGCTTACGTGATTACTTACACTGCGGAGAAATCAGAGTATTCGGAATATTTGAAAACGGCTGAAAATATGATGAATTCCTTTGAGATAAACTAATTCTATTGTTTGTAGTAAGGACTTTAGTCCAATTGTTTGTAGTAAGGACTTTAGTCCTGATTTTTTCATAGGAGAAAGGACTGAAGTCCTCACTACGAACCTGGAAAGGACTGAAGTCCTCACTACGAACCTGGAAAGGACTGAAGTCCTTACTACGAACTTGGAAAGGACTGAAGTCCTTACTACGAACTTGGAAAGGACTGAAGTCCTTACTACGAACTTGGAAAGGACTGAAGTCCTCACTACGAACCTGGAAAGGAGTGAAGTCCTCACTACGAACCGGCTTGATTTTGCCACTTTTTCCCGAAATCTGTCAGCGTTTCCTTGGGAATTTGCTGCTGCAACCATTCCAAAGCCCGATTTTGGTGCGGGTGAAGGCCGGCGCGATCGTACACTTTGCAAACATCGACCAAATTAATCGGCCTGTTACCGAGTCTTGCTATCAATTGAGTGCGCCACTCTTCAGCAAATTTCTGCATTGTTGGCGCGGGAATCCTGCCCTGCAACCACTCTAAAGCTCTCTCTTGGTGAGGACTTTGACCGCTGAGGTCGTAAGTATTGCAAACATTGACTAAACTCAAAAACCCGATCGGCCCTGCGGCTCTAGTTTGAGGTGGATTTACTCTGGCTGCGGGAGTAGGTGCTGGCCTTGTCGCAGGTGCTGGCCTTGTCGCAGGTGCAGGCCTTGTCGCAGGTGCAGGCTGGGTTACTACGTTTTGCTGCGGCAGACTGCTGGCAGTCTTGCGTTGAGTACCCACACCGCAAACTAAATTATTTCTGCCGTAAGTCGGATCGGAGGGGCGAACATTGATTGGTGTGGTGGCTTCGCAGACAATGGAGACAGTTGCCGGATTCTTTAAATTGGCGTTTTCTTCCAAGAAAATTGCTCCGACATAAGCTTTCATATCCGCAGACTTGGGTATTGCGTAGTGAAAGGCGCCTCTGGTAGTGGTGCGAATTGCAAAGTTGTAATCCTGTGGCAATAAAATACTAAAGGTTTTGGCGATCGACCCCACAGAATTGAGAAAATCGTGGTTGCGAACCACATAGGTTTGCTGGCCGCGCACCATCGCACTAATTGCCGACTCCGCAGGTGATAGCGCTTCCCTAGCTGCGATGCGTTCCGGTTCTGGTGCTGGTGCTTCCGCCTGTGGTGCAGGGGCTGGTGCTGGTGCGGGGGCTGGTGCTGGTGCGGGGGCTGGTACTGGCGCTGGTGCTGGTGCTGGTGCGGGGGCTGGTACTGGCGCTGGTGCTGGTGCGGGGGCTGGTACGGGGGCTGGTACGGGTGCTGGTGCGGGGGCTGGTACGGGTGGATTCTGGGCTGAGGTCGATCGGGCGTCGCCCCTTATTTGGTTCCGCCTCGCCAGAAATATCTCAAAAGGAACGCCGTAATTCTCTGCAGCCTGTTGAAGCCGCACGTCAGCTTTACCGTGAGTTGCTACCACACGGCCGTTGCTGTCGAGAACCGGGCCGCCACTCATACCGGGGAGAGATGCGCCGTCGTAGGATAGTTCGTAACCTTCACGAGAACCGGGTGCTCTACCGTTGACGTTGACAGGGTAAAAGCGGTAGCCGCGTTTGGTATCAAATTGTCCGGGACTGGGATAGCCTGCTACATAAACTGTTGACCCAGGCTGCAAATTTGCAGAGGTCGCAGTTTGAGCGACTCCATAGTTATTTTTGCTTTGGAACTGCAACACTGCTAAATCTGTTCCCGGCACGTTTATGGCTTCGTAGATTTTGTAACGCATACCGTCGCCAGTTTGAATAAAGCATTCACCAGTAGTTGCTACGACGTGATTGGCAGTAAGGACTGTATAATTTTCACCTTGACGCTCAATGATCGAGCCCGATCCCTGACAGTCGCCAGCGATCATTACCGTAAATTTTTTAGCAATTTCCCCGATTTCGGTTCGTTCTAGTGCTGGTGCTGGCAGAATTTGCACTGAGACGACGATCGCCACCGCCCCTACCAATGTTGTTGGAATTCTGCTATAAAATTTTGTCATAGTCCAATTATTTAGTTTAGTTTCAGGAATATTAGGGCGGGTTTGTATATATTTTCGATCGCTCAAATCGCCACCAAGCCAAAGCACGAAATATCCCGCACTCAATCGCGCCTATTTTTTCACAGAATTGGTTGTCATTTCCAGCCCTGAAGGTGCTAGCTGCTTAAAAGTGTCGATCGGAATTCCCCAACTGTACTTACTCATCTGCTCTCGCAGCGCTGCATTCGGTTCAGTGCCATCTTTATACTGGTATGGGTCTCCCCACAGCGGGTAAGCGTGGACGCCGTTAACCCCCACCACCTCGCCGCGAACATTCAGCAGCGGCCCGCCGCTCATCCCTTTTTCAATCTCATTGGTGTAACCAATTTGATAGCCACCTTCCAAAGCTTTATCTAACACTCGCCAAACTTTGCCAGTTTTGAACACAAATCCTCGGTCTTTTTGACCTTCTTCTGTCAAAGGAAACCCACCTGCAAATACTGCATCCTGAACTTTTGGTACGGAACCCGGCTTAGCAGTGGTATATTCAACGCTGCTAGTAAAGCGCAACAACGCCAAATCATTGCCTTTAAAATTAGCGTCTTTGACAAAGATTGCAGGGTAAATTTTATTATCTGGGGTTTGGATTTGGTAGGGAGCCTTGCCGGCTTTGAGGACGTGTTCGTTTGTCAGTACGGTGTACTGCGAACCCTGCTTGCGAATGGCGATTCCCGTTCCGGCAACTTGTCCAGACGATCGCACCCTAACAGCGATCGACTCAGCGTGTTGCTGCAATTGCTGTTGCGACATTTCGACTGGCATCTGTTTTAAGAAATTTTTGGCACGCGGAAGTTGTGCAGGCAAAATCATTGAGATGCCACTGATACAAGTTGCCAAGATTAGTGAACGCCAATCCATGTTTGTTTAGCTCGCAGTTTCTTTGCTACTTTTACCACAAACGCTCGTTGTCTGGTAGTTCGTTTTCAAACCATTGATTGAGATTGACGTTAGCAAACCCATTTTCGTATGTTACCAGTTGCTTTTCCCCACTCAGGTAAAGCGGCTGCTTGGAGGCGCGGTTGCGGGTGTTAAGCATTTCTTCGAGAATCTGGTTGGCATTGTTGGGCCGGGGTACTGTCAGCACTATTGCTTCAGCACTCGAACAGTTCCCGCTACCTCTGACTCTATCGACGCACAATACTTGTTGACCATTGAAAGTCCCCGCTCTCATGAATCTGAGTTGACCGTTATCGTTAAACCGTTGAAATCTAGCCGATACGTCTTCGCAGCGCCGTTTGGGAGTCCAACCTGAACCGGAAAAAGCTTCATTGTTCCAAACTATCAGCGGTACGGGGCCTTTAGCGGCCGTGCGGACGATTGTTGCTGGTTTGCCTTCGCTAATCCCGCAGAAAAATTGATTTCTGGTTTGAGCTTGGCTCGGCTGCGAAAAAACACCCGATGTACCTAGAACGATCGCTGCCGCGGCGAGTTTGCCAAATAAAGGTTGTCTCATTAGAGTAGCCTATATAGTTTTAATGATTGGAATTTTTTTTACGTTCTCTCCCGTTAAACTCGATCGAGTTCACAGGAGACCCCTTGCCGCACATAGTTTTTAAATTTTGCGACCATTAACATTTTACTTTACATTATCAAGTAATATTAGTCAATCTGCGTCCACCAAATTTTTGATAATTAGCTGCTACCTGTTCTGAGCCTCGCCGCAGCCCGCCCCACGATCGTATTCAATCTTTTTTTGTGGAACAGGCTTCTAGCCTGTTTTTGTGGAACAAGCTTCTAATATCATGTCCGGTCAATTACCATAACAATGAAAGTTTGTAGTGCGGACTTCAGTCCGTATTATGCGGACTGAAGTCCGCACTACGAACCCATTTTATTGTGGTCAATCAACCGGACATGAGATAACCTATTTTTGTGCAACAGGCTTCTAGCCTGTTTGTGTGGAACAGGCTTCTAGCCTTTTTTTGTGAAACAGGCTTCTAGCCTTTTTTTGTGGAACAAGCTTCTAGCCTGTTCGTTCGATCGCACTTCCCAGCATTCCGTCAACCGTTTAGGTAATAATCGCGCGTTCCCTTCGCATTCATAGCTTCTCCGAGTCGCTGCAAACCGTACACGTAAGCAGCAGTTCTCATACAAACCGACAATTCCTGAGATTTTGTCCAAATTGCCTCAGTTTCCTCGACCATTTTGTGCTGCAAGCGCTGGTTGACTTCCTCCAGCGTCCAATAAAGCCCGCTGCGATTTTGCACCCACTCAAAATAACTCACCGTCACGCCCCCGGCATTGACTAAAATATCCGGGAACACCTGAATTCCCCGCGCTTCCAAAATCAAATCAGCAGCAGAATCAATCGGCCCGTTCGCTACTTCAAAAATAAACTTAGCCTTGACATCATTGACATTTTGTGCAGTAATTTGATTCTCCAAAGCTGCTGGAACCAGCACGTCTACATCTAAGGCTAAAAGCTGCTCGTTTGTCAAGATTTCGTGTTCGACAATATTGCAAACAGAACCTTCGCAGTAAATAGCTTTGATACCTTTGTTAGCTTCTTTGAAACGGCGGATGCTGGGAATATCCAGCCCTTGTTTCGCGTAAATTCCCCCTTGGGAATCGCTGACAGCCACAACTTTGTAACCTGCTTTCCAGAGCAATTCTGCTAATTCAGCTCCGGCATTACCAAAACCTTGGACGGCTACCGTTGTCTCCCACGGAGTTCGGTTAAATTTGGGTAGGAGATTTTGAATTACAAAAAAAGCGCCGGTGGCGGTAGCGGTATCTCTGCCCAAACTGCCACCAATTGTTACTGGTTTACCTGTCACAACCGCCGGACTTAACTGCCGCTTAATAATATTGTACTGATCCATCATCCAACCCATAATCATGGGATTGGTGTAGACATCCGGTGCGGGAATATCGACATCTGGGCCGATAAAATCTGCGATCGCATCTACGTAACCCCGACTCAATCTTTCCAATTCGAGTTTGGATAATTCTTTGGGGTTGACTGTGATTCCGCCCTTTGCTCCTCCAAAAGGTATGTTGAGCACTGCACATTTAAAAGTCATCCAAAATGCCAGTGATTGCACTTCATCGAGGGATACTTTGGGGTGGTAGCGCACTCCTCCTTTCGACGGGCCTCTGGTATCGTCGTAGCGCACTCGATAACCTTGGAAAATTCGCAGCTCACCGTTGTCCATCCGCACGGGAATTGATACGATTAAACTGGATTTGGGATATTTGAGCCGCTCGCTAGTATCCTCGGAAAGGGATACATATTTTAAGGCTCGTTCTAGTCGGCGGCTGGCATCGGCAAATAATGATTCAGACATAAGAATAGTTGACAGTTGATAGTTGACAGTTGACAGTTAGTAGGGGCGGTGCCCCCGTGCCCGCCCGCGATCTGTTGACAGTTGACAGAAGGAAGAAGCTAGAAGTAAGAGGAAAGACGGGAAAAGGAACGATGAAGAAGGAAGAATGAAGAAGGAAGAAGAAAGACGGAAGACAGGAGAAGGAAGAGGGAAGATAGGAGAATAATTTGCCGGAAAGCTCTGGGTTAGGTGGTATTTTAAATTTAATTATTGTGGCTTAACTGCTGGTTTTTCGATACTTTCTAATTTAATCACAATCCCGGTTTGATTCTGGATAACTGCCTTCTACCTTCTACAATAACTGCGTAAGTGGCTTCTGTCTGATTGTCGATCGACTTTGGGGGCAGTCCCAAGCACCTATTCAGCAGATAGAGTTAAAATAGAGGGTGATGTTTAAGCTCGAGCAGCAATTTGAGTTCGATCGCTCAAATCACCGCCAGCCACCAGGGGAATTATATTCTGAAATCTTCGACGCTTTCGCAAACGCTATAAACTAAATTATTGTCAGGAACCCAACTCTAAAGAGATTGGGCTTGCAAGAGCAATCAAGTAAGCCATTCTGACCAGCCTAAGTCTTCACTGACTACGTTATTTGGGTCACGACACCCTGTAGATGCGACGCCAGTCTCCTGCTCTGTCGCTAGTAGTTAAACAGTTTTAAGGTCACTGAAACAGTGCTGCTAGCCCAACAAGCCCTTATAACATTGGCAAGGCGAACATTACCCCGTAAGGGAGGCTCCACAAGAGCAAACATTATGCGTACAGGGTTGCAAGGTTTGAAACGGTAACTGTCCCGTTGAAAGTGCATTACAAAAGTACACCAAACCAAGCAATCCCAAGGCGGTAATGGCAAGAAAGATTCAAGGCGGTTGAAACCGCCCGGGTTGTTTCCCTCTCAGGTCTAAAGGCTCTGAGTTTCTCACTTACCAAATAGTTTTATGATGGTTGGACTCCTAGCCGCGCTCTCTGCGTCTGCGGCGGGGGGTATGAGAATTGCCCTGCCGCTTCTGTTGATTGGTTTGTTGCGGATTGACAAACTTTGGTCGGAAATACCTCTATTGTCTCGCGTTCACCCCCAAGTGGTGATATCTATCTTGGTGAGTTGGTCGCTGTTGGAGGTATTTGCTTCTAAAACCTTTGTCGGACAGCGGGTGCTGCAAGTTGTGCAAATTATTTTTAGTCCTATTGTAGGAGCAATTATGGGAATTGCGATCGCTCAGGTAAGTGCGATCGACGAAATCATTTTTCACCCTGGGATGCTGTGGATTATTGGTATTGTCGGAGGTTTGCTGGCTTTAGTGCTGCAACTGGTACAAGCAGGATGGCTTTACCGACTACAGATTTTACCGATTTGGGTGATTTTCCTGCAAGATGTTCTGTGTATTTCCTTGGTTTTGTTTGCCTTTGACGCCCCGAAAGAGGGTGCGTTAATTGCTATGCTGCTGCTGTGGTTGGCTATTCGCAGTTCTAAGGAGTGGTATTGCTGGTACAGAAGTCAGGGAGTACCGGGGGATGGGGGAAATCCCCGCCGCCACAAGCGCAATCCAGATTAATTTTTAGGCACGTAGTTGCGCTTGGGCGCTCTTTCTTCTATATATAAGAAAGAGCGCTCAAACGCAATTACGTACCTTTTGTTTGATCTGAATGTTGCGTCCAGGAATGAATTTATTCTCCAATACACAAACCTTTCCGGAGCGCTGAAGCGCAACTACGTACCAAGAGCGCCCAAGCGCAACTACGTACCTTTGATTTAATGGATTTAATCTCCATGCAAAAACCGCCCTCTTGCAGTTTTTAGATGCGCGGGGCGGGTTTTATGTTGAGATTCTTTGTCTGCTGTTGGTTCAGATTGCAGGCTTAATCTGCACCTAAAAATAGATCGCACAACCGATTATTATTTAAAGCAAGCCGATCGAGTGTAGCGGGCCGTGACCCGTAATTAACTCGATCACTAATGCTATAAAACCAATCATTGCTACACGACCGTTCCAGACTTCCGCCCCCGTCGTTAAACCCCACTCCCACTGCTCTTGAGGGTACATTTTAACTTTCTTGGAAGGGCGTATCACATCCGAGAATTTAACGCTCGGAGATTCTATCGACTCGATGACTAAATCTGCCAAGGCTTCAATAAATACCGGATGAGTATTCAATGCAGGGACTCGATAGAAATTTTCAATCCCCGACTCTTCTGCTAATTCTCGATACTCCATGTCAATTTCTTGCAGAGTTTCGATGTGTTCGGAAACAAAACTAATTGGAACTACCAACAAATCTTGAACTCCACTTTCTGCCAATTCGGTAATCGCTTCTTCGGTGTAAGGCTTCAGCCATTCCACCGGGCCAACCCGACTTTGGTAAGCTAGTGTATGTTCGTTCGATCGATTCAAATGCTCCATAATCAGACGAGTACAATCTTGAATCTCCCGCTGATAGGGGTCTCCAGCCTCTTCTACGTAGCTGAGGGGGACGCCGTGGGCGCTGAAAAAGATGTGAACTCGATCGGGATTTGGACTGTTATCTAATTCTTGGGCGATCAATTCCGACATTGCCTGAAGGTAGCCTGGTCGGTGATACCAAGAAGGAATTGCGGTATATTCTATCTGGTTGAGTTCTGGATCTTGGTTCCACATTTCTTCTAGCTGGCGGAAGCTAGAACCGCTGGTGCTGATCGAAAATTGAGGATACAATGGCAAGATTGCCAATTGTTCGATGCGATCGCGCTTTATTTTGCCGATCGCCTCTTCAGTAAAAGGATGCCAGTAACGCATCCCCACGTATACTCTGGCATCTTGTCCCTTAGACTGCAAAAGTTCTTGCAGCGCCAAGGCTTGTTCTTCGGTAATCCGCCGCAAAGGAGAGCCGCCCCCGATTTGGCGGTAGTTTTCCTGGGATTTTTTAAAACGTAGAGTCGAAATCAACCAGGCGAGCGGTTTCTGCATCCACGGAAACGGAATGCGAATGATTTCCGGGTCTGCGAACAAGTTGAACAGGAAAGGACGGACATCCTCGATTTGATCGGGCCCGCCCAAGTTTAATAGTAATACTCCTACACGGCCCATAGCGGTTACAGCTCTCCCATCGTCTCAGTTCTGTTACTTATTTTTATCATATAACTTAATAATATCTTAAGTCGATAGCAAGATATACATAATTTTGAATATGGCAACAATTTTGAGAGATTTAAGTTATAGGTATCAGTGGCTGTACGATGCGATCGCGCGTCTGGCTGCTTTAAGCGTAGGTGGCGAAACTCGTTTTAGGCAGCTAGCCTTGGAAAATTTAGCCCTGGGCGCGGAAACTAAAATTTTAGACGTTTGTTGCGGTAGCGGTCAAACTACGCAATTTCTCGTGCAATATTCCCAGGATGTCACAGGACTTGACGCTTCGCCATTATCGCTGCAACGGGCAAGGAAAAATGTGCCCTCAGCAAATTATGTAGAAGCTTTTGCCGAATCGATGCCTTTTGGCGACAATCATTTTGATTTAGTACACAGCAGCGTTGCGATGCACGAAATGCAGCCGTTACAGTTGAGGCAAATCTTTCAAGAAGTATACCGCGTGCTCAAGCCCGGTGGTGTATTCACTTTGGTAGATTTTCATCGGCCCGCAAATTTGCTATTTTGGCCGGGGTTGGCTGTCTTTTTGTGGTTGTTTGAGACTGAAACTGCTTGGCAGTTGATTGAAACTGACTTGCAGAGTTTGTTGGCCCAAGTGGGATTTCAACTCTACAATTCCGAAGGAAGCGAACAACCTAAACTTTATGCTGGTGGCAGTATTCAAGTTATCCAAGTTCAAAAATAGGTACGTTGTTGCGCTTAAGCGCTCTTTCTTTATATACATGAAAGAGCGCTGAAGCGCAACTACGTACCTGGATTTAATGTGACATTTGGGTTTATGAGTAACAACTAAACAAACTTTTTCGCTTCAGTCAAAGCTGCTTCAAACTTAAGCAATACATCCTTTTCGGTGTGAATAACTTTCTCCTGTTCTAGTAGCGGGCGACCAAACCGAAAAATACCATCTTGTTCTACGTGGTCTACAGCAGGAAGCGTTTCGGGATGCGGTAAAAATTTGCGACCGATTGTGTACGGCGTGTGGTAAGAAAAACTAAAATCGGGAAACTTATCGCTCTTAATTTCTAGGTAATAAAGCGAATAATAATCCTTTGTTTCACAGTACACGCATTCCCGGCACTTATTTACCAGTTTCCGGTTTTGATAGAAAAAATCCCACTTATCCCAATAGTAGTCATCTTTCATCATGTCCTGGTGGTCGTCGCACAGTTCGAGATATAATTTGTCAGCACCGGGAGGACGGTAAAAGTAAAGCATAGCGTAGGGCATTTCAATCAGTAATTTGACTGCTTGATTTTTGCGCTCGTACCATTCTTGCTGGTGAATTTCATAAATTTCGTAGACTTCGTTAGATTTAATTGCTTTAAAGCTGTTAAGCTGATTTTCTTTTGCCCACCGCGACGCCCAAACTGTCCAATAAGCTAACTGGAAAGTTGCTGAAATTTCCGCCGAACCTTGTTCTTTCCAGTCGGAAATAATTTTTTCCCACGCTGCACTAAAAGCTCCTCGCGATTGTTCGTTTTGTTCGGAGTTTTCTGTATTGATTGGCTCGGCTGTTGGGCGATGATTTTTAATCAACCCTTTTGGTTCTTTGCGCCAGTTATCAATGTCTGTTGGCGTGAGACTTAAGATGAATCTTCTGTCGTGAACGGGATATTCTAAATGAATTCCAGATTTGCGGAAAGAGCGGTATTCTAGGATCGGGAGTCTGCCTTGTTCGATCCATTGCTGGCGTTCTGCTGCTGAACACTTGAGCATTGCTTCTAATTCTACCGGATCGACGGCTAATTCACTTTTGAAGGTCTCCCAAAATCTTTCTTGTTCGGCTGCATTTGCTTCCAGCACTGATACAATTGTGCTGACGATGCGATCTGTTTGGTCTTGAGAATTGTCGGGAAGTCCTAAGAAGTCGAGGAGTTGGGCTTTGAGTATTCGTCTGGCAGAAATTAGCTCGGCTAACATGAGAAGCTCCAGTAGAGTCTGAACTTGCAACCTTGAATTCGCAAGATTTGTGCAAGTCTTATCTATCTTAATGGATTCTATTGGGTTGTCGGCAATTGAATTGACATCCGATCGCCAATTGTAACGGATATTGTCTGGCACAGGTCGATTTTACGGGATTTGGGCTTGAAAGTCGTGAAGCGTAGCTATCGGAATCTTAATCGCCCGCCACTGGGTCAACTCTAAGCAAAAACACTCATATCAAATCCGGCTGTACCGAAATGATTAAACCACAGAGGGCGCAGAGGACACAGAGGGAGAGAATAGAGATGAATCATTCCAATGAAGCACCGGATTTGATATCAAAGCCTGGTTGTAAGGTCGATTCACGCTCGGGATAGCTACGCCGCGTGCTTGTGACAAAACCGGCTAAAATCGATAATTGCGATCGCGCACCCACAAACTCACAGGCACAGCATGGCCTGTTTTGTCAACCTTGACTTCTACGACAAAAGACTGCCGCTGCTTGCGTTGAGCTTCGCTAATCTCGTCATTGACTTTTTCCCTTTCATTCTCGGGCATATAATAAGTTTCCAAGCCGTATTCCATCTGGGAACCGTTATATTTACCTTGAATGGCGATTTGATTGGCGGGTAAATTTGGGGGATTGTTCAGACTGACGCGCGTGGGCTTCCAAGGTTGGGGGCGGGCGGAATTTGTCGCGGCTGTTGGCGCTTCTAAGATTACATAAAAACTGATATTTGGGTTGACACGGTATATTTGTTTTTCGCAGACAACTCCGCGCGGACAAGGTATTTTCTCTAGTTTTCCTGGTAACTCTTTCCAGCCGGGGAGCTTTTCGAGATTTGCGCGATCGGAAATATCATAACTCAAAACTTGGTAATATCCGCGCAAAAAGTCGTAGGGGTCTACCGGTGCAGTTTGCAAGACAACAGTTTTGCCAGTAACAAAAGTGTAAACTGCTGGAGCCGGTACTGCGGCAATCAGTCCAATTTGTAGAATCAATGGAATCCACAGCCGCCACTCGGGAAGCCGTTTTGCAGCGGGGGGAAGGGTGAAGGATGGTGGCTGAATTAAAGTGTTGGTTGTTTCTGAGTTTTCGGTATTCATATTAGTATTTGGGAATTTGTGATTAATTGGTATGTAGTTGGGCTTTAGCCCTCTTTGTCTAAAATTCTCAAGAGGGCTAAAGCCCAACAACATACCTAGAAACAACTATCTGACTCCTAATCATCGATTTTAGCGAAGTGTTTCTCGAACCACAAGCCTGCTGCAATTACACCAATGCCACACAATACAAATACAAAAGATTTGAGCAACAATTCTGTGTTGTATTCAAAGACTCGACTGATAATTTGCAAAGTTATGAAAACCATTCCTCCCCAAAAACTCTGACGGTTTCCTAAAGCTAAACCTTCTCGGATTAAGCCGACTGCGAGCAGAAATGATAAAACATTAAACAGAAAAGTTGCTAATTGAGGAATCGGAGTAAAAGTGAGGTGAAAAAACGGTATGAAAGCGCTGGCGAGAATGAAAATGCCGATCGCACCTGTAGTCAAATTCACTGTTTTTCGCGGGCGGCGGCCCATCTCCAAACGTCCCAAATGCAGCCACTCAAACACTGCTAAACCGCCCAAAACAGCGACATTTGCCAACAAAACCCAATCAGGCCCGGTTTGCCTGGGTGTCGGCGAATATTGCCAAAACCAGTGGAAAGACAGAAAGTAAAACAGGCCGGCGAAATACAGCAGTGCTAAACTGCGGGCGGTAGGTTGAAACAGCCTGCTGTGTACGTGAGGCCATATCGCATCGTCGTATCCCCACAGCAAGGCGGGCGCTAAACCACAAAATATTGCTGCACCCCAGCCACCATCTACTGCTTGGGCAATAGAAACTTGTAATGAGAAAATTATGGCGATCGCACCTATAGTAAAAATAACACGCGATCGACACCAATAAGCTAACGGCACAAACATCAAACTTCCAGCGATTGGCATTTGTCGCACCAAAACTTCCAGCCAAGAAAACTCAACTTTAGAAGACCAATCTAACACCGCCAGCCAATAGCCGAAACCGATTAAAAGTGCGGACAAAACACCCAACGAAGTCAAGCGCAAACTGTAAGCCATTCCTAACACTCCGATTCCCCAAACGAGATAAAGTCCGTAGGAAGAACCGCCCACGTGGAACATTTGCGCCATCAGCGCCATATTTGCTCCTAAAATCAGAGCACCTAAGAGTAACAATCCTTCACCGAGAAGCTTGTTTCGCCCTTTTGTTGCGGGTAAAATACTTTGATTTAAGTTTTTGTTTTGGGATGGGGGAATGCGCCACAAATAGAAACCTGCGACATTGACTGCAACGAAAACGCTTAGCAGCAGTGCCACTCTCACTTCGCGCGACCAAACTTGCCAGTTGGCTGCTACAAATGTTATAACTCCTATACCTAGAAGTATGCTGCCCAAACCGATGAGAATGCTCAGAAATTGGTTGCGGGAAGTGGTTTCGATGATGTGGAATTGATATCGTTCCGAAAGTTGTTGGTAGAAGGATTTGTCGATGAATCCTTCTGCTTCCCAGAGTTTGGCTTCTGCACGCAACTCGCGCCGAAATTTATCTGAAATCATTTTCAATATTCCAGAGTGTTTTAACTGTGATTCTTATAATAATGTCACTTGTCGGTCGATTGTCGGTGGATGTTGGGACACCTGCTGAAGTTGCACAGGAGTGTTTGAAGACAGTAAACTGGAATTGCCTAAATTGTTGATTGATAGAGTAACCGCAGATGTGAGGTCGATAAAAATTGACATTTTTAAGAGTGGTTCTAAACTTGATTTAAATTCCAATCATAGGGTAAAAAAACGATCGCCCATTCATCGCTTACACCCACCTCCGGCCCCAAATAACCGCCCACATACGCAGCTACCGAACCCGCCGTCTTGACAAAATCCTCGCCGTACCACTCAAAAATCTTGCTCAAATAAAGCGTCTTTTTCCCAGCATCGTACCGCACTTTATCGGGATTCTTGATAAAACTCTTCGCATCCGTCTCTAGTTGAGTTCGCACCGACTCGGGAAAGTAAGCGCCGCGGCGCAACAACGGACATCCGACGGAAGCGCAAACTAAGGCAAAGTGGATGCGCGGTTCGGCAAATTCTGGGCGCAAAATAGCGTGTTCGATTTGATTGAGGCTGTACTTTTTGCCGCCAATTATCGAGTTGGAACGGGTGAAGAAATCCAGAAAACCCAGCCAGTTGGGGATTCCTAAAATTTTGGGACGGATGGACGCGATCGGGTATACTTCGATTACTTGGGAAATTGCGATCGCATTGTACGCATTCAGCCACAGCGCCAACCGCGCATCCGCATCCGTCATAGCAGCTAAATCTACACCTGCCAAAGTTCCCAGCCAATTGCTCAAAACCTCCGCCCCTTCAGCTTTCCAGCGTCGGTAATTGACGCGGCCGAAATCGTCAACGTAGCATTTTAGCAACTCGTCCCAAATCGAAAAGTCGATCGAATTTATCATTAAGTAGAAGGAAGAAGGAAGAAGGAAGAAGGGAGAAGGGAGAAGTAAGAAGTAAGAAGGAGGGAAAAGAGATACACAGCCAGCTTTTTAGCTATCCGTATTTCACGTTTAATTAGATCGATTTACCACCAAGAATTGGTTGAAAGCCGGAACCCTTTGAGGGAGAAATTAAACTCAAACTATTCATTACTCCAATCCTCTTCGTTTTAGGTAGAAGTCACTTTCCAACTGTCAACTGTCAACTGTCAACTGTCAACTGTCAAATTACTGTCCGCATTCTAAAGCCGACATTGCTTTAGGTTCGGGTTTTATTTATTGTACACTTATTTTCTTTTAACTCTTGTGCGGTAGCCTTCGACGCTGCCGAAAAGTTAAATTCAAGTGTATAAGCTGTTAGTCATTTAAATTTATTGCTTGAACCCCTTAAAGTATGGGGTCTGAGCTACAAATAGCGCAGTTTGAATGTCGAACAGCTTAGCCTTTCTCAAATAAGTGAGGTATGCCCTATGCCCTATGCCCTATGCCCTATGCCCATGCCCTATTAGCAGCTCATATTACACCAGAAAGGCTATACAACAGCTTATTTAACCCTACCGTCAACCCAAGTAGCCCCTTTAAGCTTAGCATTTTCCAAATTCGCCCCCGTCAAATCGGCTCCGGTTAAATTGGCCTCAGTCAAATCAGCACCTGCTAAATTAGCTTGCCGCAAAGATGCCCCGCTGAGTGAAGCCCCGCTCAAATTTGCCCCAGCTAAATTCGCTTCTCTGAGATTTGCACCTCTCAAATCTGCCCCTTGCAAATCGGCATTTGCTAAACTGGCTTGCTGGAGGGGAATGCTTCTCAAATCGCATCCCGGACATTGGTTAGTTTGCCGCAACTGGTTCATTTGCTGGGGGTTCGCTGCAATCACCGCTGTAGCCAACCCGAATATCAGTCCAAATGAAATCGCTCCTAAAGTTACAGATTTCATAGTGTTTACCTTCTACAATTATAAAAGATTCTTAATTTAAACTTCAACGGGGAGCGGCTTATTCCGGCACAACACCAATCCCACTTTCAAATGCAAATTTGTAATTTTTCGTTACCAAACAAAGCAACTATGAGCGATCGCACAAATTTTTTTGATAAACTGTTAGCGGCTGTTGAAATCAATCAAAGTCTGCTTTATTTAGCCCTCGACCCCAACCCGGAAACCTTGCCAGCACTGGTTTCGATGACTGTCGAGGAAACTCAAAGTTTTGTAACTGATTTGTTGAAAAGGCTCAAAAGTGCGATCGACCAAACAGCCGATTTAATCTGCGCCTGCAAAATCACCCTCGGTTTTTATCAATCTCTCGGCATTCCCGGCTGGCAACTGCTGCAACAAATATTAACAATTATTCCAGAGCACCTGCCAGTAATTTTAGATGCCAAACACAGCGATTTAAACACCAGCGCGGTGTTTGCCAAAACCGTATTTCAAGACTGGCAATTTGACGCTATTACCTTAAGTCCCTACGCGGGAATCGATGAAGTAGCGCCTTTTTTATTATATCCCGGAAAAACAGTCTTTGTCCTCTGTGCCACGGGCAACCCGTCGGCCGCCGAATTGCAAGAATATCCGACAGCAGAAAACCCTTTCTACTTGCAATTAGTCCGAGTATCTCAGACTTGGGGAACTCCCGAACAACTGGGTTTAGCTGTAGGAGTAATGCCGGATATCTTGGCGCGAATTCGCCAAGCTGCTCCCGAACGGCTGATTTTAGTGGAAGGAGACATCACCGGAGAAAATCACTTGACAGAAGAAAACGACCTCGCGCAACTGCTGGCGGCCGGTTTAAGCAAGAATGGTGAGGGTTTATTGCTGCCAGTCCCCCCAAGTTTGTTTGCCGGGAAAGAGCCACGCCGAGAAATTGAGAAATTACGGGATAATATTAACAAAGAGAGGCTGCGCGCGATCGAAGGAAGTCCGACTTGCGAATTGTGGCTACCGGATGTTTGCTTTTTGCAACCAGAACCCAACCGCGATTTAATCTTGCAACTTTATGACATTGGCTGCGTAGTTTTTGGCGACCACGTACAAGCATCGGGCGCTGTATTTCCATATTATATAGATCTGCGTAAGATCATCTCAATTCCGCAAATTTTCCACCAAATAGTTAGCGCCTACGCAGACATTCTCAAAGACTTAAAATTCGATCGCATTGCGGGCATTCCCTACGGTTCTTTACCTACAGCAACGGGTTTAGCATTGCGGATGGAACGCCCGATGATTTTCCCGCGCAAGGAAGTGAAAACCTACGGTGCGGGTAAGTTAATTGAGGGGCATTTTCAGCCTGGAGAAACGATTGTCGTAGTCGATGATATTTTGATTAGCGGTAAAAGCGTGATGGAAGGTGCGGGGAAGTTAAAATCTGTGGGGTTGAATGTGGAAGATATTGTGGTTTTGATCGACCACGAACAGGGAGTGAAAGATAAATTGCAGGCTAACGGTTATCGCGCACATTCTGTGCTAGCACTTTCGGAGATAGCTGAGATTTTGTATCAAGCAAATCGCATTGATACCGAGCAATTTAATATGTTGACAGCGGAAGGTTGAATCCCAATTCCTGTAGATACTGTCTTGAGCTGTCAAGGGGTAGCAAGTAAATAATTGGGGTCGAAAGGCTTTTGGGACTTTAAAATACCAAAAGCCAAATGCACCAATTTCCGCATCAAAGCACCAATCACCTGCATTTTGACCTTGCCACGACCCAATAAGGGAACACCACAGAATGATTGATCCTATAATGACCAAAAGATAATTTCAGTGTGCAGCCTATCTTATGTCTCTAAAATCTATAATGAAACTGACCGAATACGCCAAATCTCTTTACATCGAAACAGCTAAAAAACTTAAGGGGACAGACAGACGACAATTCATGGCATCGGTAGTCAAAGATTTAGGAATAGGTGGACAAACGTTAGTAGAACAGGAGTTAGGATGGAACAGACGCACCATTCGTAAAGGGATGAAAGAGTTGAAAAGTGGTTAGCCAATTGTCGATGGTTTCAATCGCAGTGGACGAAAGCGGATTGAAACAAAATTACCCAACTTATTGAAACAATACTTCGGACAGTTTTTAAGCCGCGAGAGTACCATAGGATAGGACTGATGGAAGGTTAGGGTGATTTAAAATTAAATTCCGGTCTAAATCAATACTTCGGACAGTTTTTAGGCAGCGAGAGTACCATAGGATAGGACTGACGGAAGGTTAGGGTGATTTAAAATGAAATTCCGGTCTAAATCTAACTTATCAATAAAGGTGTAAAGTATATGCCTATTGAATTCACGGCGTTTATAAGAGGTCATGGAAAACACGAATGTCTCGGGCGATGAATGACTATTATAAGCTTCATATTTGGCTAAATTCAGAGCAATTAGACTGGCATTAAAATGAAAATCAAGACATTGACCACTACGAGATTGACCAGAGGATAAGCCTGTAAATTGTTTGGCATCACGAAAAATAAACTCAATCTGAAAACGAGCCTGATAATACTCAAGTATTTGTTCACCTGTTAGCTCGATATCAGTGCTGAATAATAAAATATTTTTGATTTTACCATTGGGTTGAACTTCTGAAAGACAAGCTAAACGTATTTTACATTTTAAAGAAACACTCCATACTACTAATGAATAAAGCTTATAGCGTTTCTCAGAAAGATGAGGTATGCCGAGGTATGCTGCAACCCTTATAGTATCAAGCTTTTCTTGGCAAAATGGACACCTCACTTTTTAGAGAAAGGCTATAACTCCTGGCTTAGTTCTCTTGATAAAGGTTAAATCTTTTAAATTGTTACAATCTACTTTTCCATCATATTTGCGAGGAGCACATATTTTATTTTTTTCACCTGTATAGAGGTATTTTAAGGTTAGCATCTGACCGTAATTTACTAATCAAATTCAAATTTGAATCTCGTACAGCATCCCAGAATTTAGCGCGACAATAATAACCGTCTGCCACCAAATAACGTATAGATTTTGGCGATAAAAAACGAGTTTCTTTTAAATGTTGAGCATACTCGTCAACTCTTGTTATCTCAGGCGTTGAGCTTTGAGCAGTTTTCTTTTTAGTAGTTTTTTTTGACTTTTTTTTCGTTTGAGCCGTCAGGGGATTTTTGGGTAGTTCTGTGGGAGGACGCCTGGGTATTTGTTGTACGCTCACACTATAAGACAAATGAGTTTCGACTTCGACTACAGAAATTACAGAAATTTCTAATCCCTCTTCTGGTCTGCCAGCTACACCATTATAAAAACTAGCTTTACCTTCAGTTTTTTGCCACTCTTTTAAATAAATGAACAATCGATTACAGCAATAATGGTTTGCTCAGAATTCAAGGCTTTATTGATAAAGTATTTATTAAATTCTGCGAAGTCAAAATCTTTCAAAAAATAACGGCGATAAGTTTTTTCATTCAATGAACTGTAACGGCTCAGATTGGTAAAGTTCACCTTGCCATAAACAAGTAATATAGTGGAAAACAAAATCACCATAAACTTTTTTTGGGATTGACTAATTCCTGACATTTGTTGTAAAATAGATTCTAGAATATTCATCAGGCATTTTTTTAAGTTCGTGTGTTTTTTGAGCTTAACGTAAAAAGTGCCTTTTTTTTGCATTTTCGGTGAAAATCCCAGGGACTTTTTGTCTCTGCTCGGGGAGCGTCCCTGTTCCAAAACTGTCCGAAGTATTGTTTGACGCTTTTATTGATTTTAACTATTTTACACTTATTCCAATACCCCGGACTGTTTTTTGAGCAGCGACCCAAAGCCTCATTCTATCGTTAATATTTCACAGATACTGGAACCCAGAACCCGCATTCTACCGTTGGTCATTGAAAACTGTCCGGACTATTGTTATTCGGATATTTACAAAACCGGGATGCTCCCCTTGACTACAGTTACATTATTTTTTAAACTGGTATCAGTTATCACATTGACAGCACAATGATGCCTATCTCGTAATTTCGCATCAAATCAATCAGATTAATGCCAATGCGATCGAATTAGGACTGCTAAACCACCCAAATATGACGAGATGGTGCGTTAGTTTTGGCGACAAGTAGCAGGTGTTTAATGTTGGCTACATTAACTACACTTCCGCAGAAATTTTCAGGTTTCTCCGGCGCAGTTCACTACTAATATCTTTGATTTCATAGCGTCATTTTTAATCAGGTCGTCTCGTTTTCACATATCTTCAATCAACAAGCACAAAGTATAACAACTGAAAATGCAAAATCTCAATCAAAAAGACGATCGCCCAAACCGACAAATTCTCACAGGCTTAATCCTCGGATGGGGATTGCAAGGACTATTTAGCCTTCCAGTATTAGCACAACCAAGTTTACCCGAATCTCCCGCTGCGATTGAAAACCAGGCTCAACGCGCCCCTACGGAAATTACGGAAATTGCATTTGAGGCACCGGAGACAATCTTACCGGAAAATCAGCAATTTGTCGATCGGTCTATCCCACCATCCACACCCAGTTTACCCCTGTCTTCCCCAACTCTTGCAACTTTTGCTGAACCAGCCCCTACCGAAATTGCAGTTGACTCACTCCAGAAAAGATTAGTCGAAAATCCTCAATCAGCTAATCAAAATCTCCCAGCAGATGCCAGTTTACTGGAATCTCCAACAACTATTGAAAACCAGAATGAACCAATCTCAGAGGAAAGCACAGAACAAGTTACATCTGTCTCTCAACTGGGCGATGTAAAACCTACTGATTGGGCATTTCAAGCACTGCAATCCTTAGTAGAGAGATACGGTTGTATAGCTGGATATCCCGACAGTACCTTTCGTGGCAACCGTGCTTTAACTCGCTATGAATTTGCAGCCGGAGTCAATGCTTGTTTAGATAAAATTAGAGAATTAATTGACACAGGCAATGAAAACAGAGTCAAGCAAGAAGACTTGGTAAAAATTCAAAAACTGCAAGAAGAATTTGCCCCCGATATCGCCGTACTGCGAGGGCGCACCGACTTATTAGAAGCGCGAATAACAGAAGTAGAAGCCAATCAATTTTCGCCTACAGTCAAGCTATCAGGATTGACTATTATGGGGATACAAGGTCGCAGTCCCAACCGTGCAGATCGCGCTCCTAGAGATGGCAAAAGAGATACGAAAGACCCCGGTACAAATATCAACACTATCGCTTTAAGTCAGTTATATTTAACGGCTCAATTCACTCCCCGCAGTAACTTATTCATCGGTCTTTTAAATCAGAGAGGAAAGACTTCACCCCAATTAACCGAAGACGTAAACCTTGCTTACGATTTTGGCGAAAATTCTGCCCTTACCCTCAGCGATCTTAACTATCGCTTTCTGGTAGGCGATAAATTAGCAGTAATTGGAGGGACAGCAGGAGTGAACATGATTAGCGGTTTCCGAGGGCCGAATCGAGCAGAAAGCGCCGCTTCTGGCCCGATTTCAACCTTCGCTCAAAGAAACCCTATTTTGAACATCGGTCTCGGTCAAGGCGGTGCGGGGATTGACTGGCAATTTACCAAAAGAGCGAGTTTACAAGCTGTTTATTCTACTACAGTTCCCGGATTTTTTGTCAGTTCTAACGGGCCTAGCGGACACAATACACTGGGATTACAATTAACTCTCACTCCCGCCGATCCACTAGATATTACTGTTTATTATGTCAACGACTATTCGCCTAACGGCAATTTGCTTAGTCTGGCGGGAGACAGTCAGTTAACTGCTGTTAATTCCAGTACCAACAAATCAGCCTCCATCCAAACGAATGCTGTGGGAGCAACTGTAAATTGGCGGGTTTCTTCGCGTATTTCCTTGGGAGGTTGGGCTGGTTATACTAATTCTCGGATTCCTGGTAAATCTGGGAGTGTGGCAACTACAAATTATATGGTGTTTGTGAATTTTCCCGATTTATTTGGTGCCGGAAATTTGGGGGGAATTTATATCGGGCAACCTCCTAAAATTGTTAGCAGTAATTTACCGATAGGAAACAATATTCCCGATTTTTTAGATACGGGTTTAGGGCGCAAAGGTGGCCAACCGGGAACAACTACTCATGTAGAGATGTTCTACCGCTGGCAGGTGAGCGAGAATATTAGCGTTACTCCTGGAGTAATGGTGATTTTCCAACCAGATCACACTCGCAATAGCGATCCGATTACGGTGGGTGTCTTGAGAACTTCGTTCTCTTTTTGATTTTGTCAGGACTTACGCACGGGTGGTCAGAAACCGGCTTTTTTCCGAGAATACTTCATGAGAACCTTGGAACATGGCAAAAAACTCGGTTTCTTTGGTATCTATGCGTAAGTCCTGTTTGTTTGTAGTGGGACTTCAGTCCTGATAAAAGTGAGAGGATCTTAGTCATCACTATAAACTTATAACGGTTATTTTAAAATAATTAATATTAGTTATCAGTCAGATCGCGCCAGGACTTAAACTTTTTTGCGGGATTCCTGAATTATTGCAACAAATACAAGTTTTCAACCTCAATCAGTTTTGACTTTCTGAGGCGGATTAAAACGCCGAGGAAGATGTCTTAATCTTTTTTCTAAGTACAAACACATGAGCTTTACTAAAACTTCACATTTTTAGGACTAATGTTGTCATTATATGTTTATTGTCTCAATAAAAATACGGAATTACTTGTAAAAAAAAGATCCGCACAAACACTCTAGGAATTATTTTTAAATTCAATTAACATCTTAACATATCTTCGATAGTTACTGAAGTTAGGATTTAGAAAAACATGATTAAATCAAATGGCTATTTTTGGACTCTGGGCTTGGCTGCAATTTCGGCTCTCACAGCTTGTCCTTGTCAAGCACAAACGGCTGTTGAATCAAATATAAATTTAACGGTAGAGAAGAATATAACAACCACTAACCAGCAGAATGGTGCTAACACTTCTACCGCCGCTCCCTCAAAAACTATTAGCACTTCTAAATCTTTTGTGGTTTCAGAGACTAATACCGTACCCGTTCAACCTAGTGCGACGGCGGCGGCTCCGGAAAATCGAACTGTACGCAGCAATCCCTTGGGATGTCGATTTTTTAATACTCCTTCAATGCGACAATAAGTACCACAGATATCGGAAAAAGAGAAGATAGTTGCCAAAGAGAGGGCGATGCTTTCTGAGAATTGCTCTCTATTTGCTTAATTAACTTCATTTTAAACTCAACTTTCTGGGGGAAAGTCAGGGGAGCATCCCGGTTTTGAAAAAGCCTCAAATAGCCAAGAGATCGTTCAGGTAAGCACAACGAAGTTTTAGCATTTGATTGACATTTTTTTTCAACCATTGAGCTCCGGAGATTTTCAACCT